>WGMD01000005.1 GCA_016125255.1 Planctomycetota bacterium
GCATCAAGATGACGAGCTTCGACCGTCAACAGATCGATGCGATCCGAAAGGAACTGAATCAGACCTTCAACACCCAACACCAACCCGCCGTCCAGACACCCGCCCCTTCACGAATTTACAGCACGACAGGGACTTGACCTTGCCCAGCCGGGCGCCGAGGCGGGCGAGGGAGGCGGAGTGGTCGAGTTTGTCGAGATGCACGTTGAGGATGCTGAAGCAGGCGGTGTTGGCGGCGGCGCGGGTTAAGGCGTCTTCGAGTTCGCCTTCGGTGCGCACCTCGGCCCCCCATCCTTCGCGGACGAGCTGCGGGTACAGGTGATACGCCCAGTTGTGGATGTCGTTGTAGGGGCCTTCGTGGATGATGCGCTCGGTGGTGTAGCCCTTGTTGTTGAGGACGAAGATGATCGGGTTCAGATGATGGCGCACGAGGGTGGAGATTTCGTGACAGGTCATCTGAAACGCGCCGTCGCCGACGAAGACGACGGGGCGCTTTTTGCGGTCGGCGATCTGGGCCCCCAGCGCAGCGGGGACGGCGAAGCCCATCGAGGTGTAGTAGGCCGGCGAAAGGAACTCGGTCTTCTGGTGGATCGTCAGGTCCGTCGCGCCGAAGAGCGAGTCGCCGATGTCGCAGATGACGGTGGTGTGGTCACCGATGTATTGATCGAGCCGCTCAAAGAAGCGTCGGACGGTCACGGGCTTGCTGATGCGCGGCTTGAAGGGTTTGACGGCGGGCTTTTTCGGCACGACGTTACGGCGGCGTTTTCCGATGTCGGCCTTGGCGAGCTTTTCTATAAAATCGCGCAATGTCACGTCTTCATAGTGATGATGCGAGATGGTGATGCGCTCGGAAGTCGCGTTGATCGTGCGCGATTCGTCGAGGCGGGCGGTGTGGATGCCGAGGTTGATGTCGGTCATGAAGGCGCCGGTGATGAGCAGCGCATCGGCGTTTTCGATGGGCTTGCGCACAGCGTCGCGGCCCATCGCGCCTTCGTAGACGCCCAGGTATTGCGGGTGACGCTCGGAGAGGACGGACTTGCCCAACAGGGTCGCGGCGACGGGGTAGCCGGTGCGTTCGACGAGCTTGATGAGCTGTTTTTGCAGGGCGAAACGGTGGATTTCGACGCCGGCGAGGAGGGCGGGATGCCTGGCGGCGCGGAGCAGATCGGCGGCTTCGGCGACGGCCTCCGCGAGGGCGTGCGGATCGCTGCGCGCCGGATCGTTCTTGAGCGGGGACGGCGCGGCGCAGGGGGCGTCGACCATGTCGCGCGGGATTTCGATGTAGACCGGCCGCTTGTGACGCTGCGCGGCGGCGAGGGCATCGTCGATCTGACGCGGGGCTTCGGCGGGGTCTTCGAGGGCGACGGCGGCGACGGTGACTTTCTCGTAAATCTGAAACTGCGTGCGGTAGTCGCGGACCTGATGATGAAGCAGGGTTGAGCGGCGGCGTTCGGACAAGCCGGGGGCGCCGCTGATGACGATCAGCGGGGACTTCTCGGCGTAAGCGCCGGCGACGGCGTTGAGGGCGTTGAGTCCGCCGACGCAGTAGGTGATGCACAGGGCGCCGAGGCCGTTGACGCGGGCGTAGGCGTCGGCGGCGTAGCCCGCGCCGATTTCGGTGCATGTGCCGATGACTTTCATCTTCGAGGCGACGAGCAGGTCGTAGAAGCTCAGGACATAGTCGCCGGGGATGCCGAAGACATGAGCGAGGCCGGTCGCTTCGAGGCGGCGGACGAGGTACTGGCCGACGGTCGAGCGGGGCATGGCGAATCCTCCATCGAATACTACGCATATCGGCGAAATGAGACCTTTGGAAAACTGAACCACCAAGGCACCAAGGCCACCAAGGAATGCCTTGGTGAGTTCAAAGCCCTGCATTCGCCTTGGTGTTCTTGGTGCCTTGGTGGTTATTCAGAGATCTCAATAGTGTGCTTGCCGGTCAGCGGGCGAATCGGTAAGGTCTGGCGATGGGCGATGAGGCATCGGCTTTGAATGTGACGAATGCGGACGACGTCTGCGCGGTTTTCGCGGCGGCGGCGGCGGCGTACCGCGGCAGTTCGCTGCGTATGGGCTGCGTCGATCATCTGCCGCCCTACGGCCGGTGCACGTTCACCGGCGATCTGCACGATCACCGCGAAAACTTCACGAAGATCCTCACCGTCGCCAAACTCGAACGCGATGCGGGCAACCACCTGGTCGTGCAGGAAATCACACATCCCGATCGGCTCATCAACGGGATGGACCTGTCGTATCGCTCGCTGGTCCGGGCGGCGGAATTGAAGCAGCGGTATCCGAAACAGGTGCATCACGTTCTATCGAATCATGAGCTGGCGCAGGCGCGCGGCGAGAAGATCATGAAGGCCGGCGGATCGCAGATCGAGGCGTTCGCCAACGGGCTCGACTACGTGTTCGGCGACGGGGCGGAGGAGGTGCAGAAGGCGATCGCCGACTACATCCGCGCGCTGCCGCTGGCGGTGCGGACGGCGAGCGGGATTCTCTGTGCCCATTCGCTGCCGTCGCCGCGCATGCTTGAACGGTTCGACAAGGCGCTCCTGCTGCGCGAGATGAACGAAGCGGACATCACGGGCCCGTCGGGCAGCGCGTATCTGATGATCTGGGGCCGGAATCTGAATGAGGAACTGGCGCGGACGCTGGGCGGGATCTGGGACGTGCAGGTGTTCGTGCTCGGGCATCAGCATGCGGATATGGGTTACGAAGAAATCGGCGATTCGATCGTCGTGATCAATTCGGATCATAATCATGCGATGGCGCTGCCGGTCGATTTATCCAAAACGTACACGCGGGATCAGTTGCTCGATGCGCTGATTCCGCTGGCTTCGATCATTGTGTGAAGGTGAAACATGGCGTCGGACTATCCGCGCATCGGGCATTTCAAGACGGCGACGGCGTTCATCGAGCATGTGCGGTCGCTGGGGCTGGACCTGCCGATTGACGAGGCGATGCTCACGGCGGCGGCGGGCTCTCCGCTGGCGGAGCCGCTGCGTGTCGGCGATCGGTTGGTCGGCAACCGGTGGGCGATTCATCCGATGGAGGGATGGGACGCCACCGCCGACGGGCTGCCGACCGAGCACACGATCCGGCGATGGGTCCACTTCGGCTTGAGCGGCGCGAAGCTCATCTGGGGCGGCGAAGCGTTCGCGGTCCAGCGGGATGGGCGCGCCAATCCGAATCAGCTTTATTACGAAGCGGATCATGCGGACGCGATGCGACAGCTTCTCGAATCATTGGAGCGCGCGCATGCAGAGCGCTTCGGGCCGACGGCGGTGGACGATCTTTTGGTGGGTCTTCAACTGACGCATTCGGGTCGCTTTTCGCGCCCCAACCGCAAGGACAAACTCGAGCCGCGCATTGCGTATCACCATCCGGTGCTCGACCGCAAGTTCAACATCGCGGCGGACGACGATTCGGTGGTGCTGAGCGATGATGATGTGAAACGGCTCATCGAGGCGTACATCACCAGCGCGAAGATGGCGCAGCAGATCGGCTTCCGTTTCGTCGATGTCAAACATTGTCATGGTTATCTCGGTCACGAATTTCTCTCGGCGTACGATCGGCCGGGGGCGTACGGCGGGAGTTTCGAGAATCGCACGCGATTCCTGCGCGAGATCGTCGAGGGGATTCACGCGGAATGTCCGGGGCTTTTGATCGGGGTGCGGCTGAGCGTGTTCGACATGCCGCCGTTTCGGCCGGACCCGGCGCTGACCGGCGGCGGGAAGTTCGGGCCGGGCATTCCCGATGAATATCCCGCGAGCGGGTATCCGGGCTTTGGGTGCGTTCGCAATGATCCGCTCAAGCCGGACCTCACGGAGCCGATTGCGCTGCTGACGATGATGCGCGATGAATTGAAAATCGCGATGGTGAATTTGTCGGCGGGGTCGCCGTATTACAATCCGCACATTCAGAGGCCCGCCTATTTCCCGCCGAGCGACGGGTACACGCCGCCGGAGGATCCGATCATCGGGTGCGCCCGGCAGATCGCGATCGTGGGCCAGATCAAGAAGGCGGTCAGCGGACTGCCCATTGTCGGGTCGGCGTACAGTTATTTTCAGGAGTATCTGCCGCACGTCGGACAGGCGGCGGTGCGGTCGGGGATGGTGGACCTCATCGGGATCGGGCGCGGCGTCTTGAGCTATCCGGACATGCCGGCGGACGTGCTGGCGGGCAACCCGCTGCGCGACAAGAAAATCTGCCGCACGTTCAGCGACTGCACCACCGCGCCGCGCAACGGGATCATCTCCGGCTGCTATCCGCTGGACGACTATTACAAGAAAGCTCCGGAAGCCGAGGCGCTCAAGGAAGCCAAAGCGCAGCTTCGCATTCGGCTCAAGACGATGGATTCAGGGGCGAAATCATAATTGTCTTGCCTCCGCGGCGGCGCGTCGGTATCCTGCGATTCACGAAGTCCGCCACTGAGGCAACGATCCATGGACATTTCAAGTCGGCGTGAACTCATTCGCGTGAGCGTGCGCGTCGTCGGTGCGGCCGGGCTTTTGTTTTTCCCGCTGGCGTCGGATGTGCTGGCGGGGAAAAAGCACAAGAAGAACAACGGCAACGGTAAAAACAAGGACAACGGGCCCAAGGCCATCGAAGCGAGCGGCGCGGTGCCGGGCAAGGGATACCTGCGCGTGGCGTTTGAACTTGATCCGAACGGGCCGGCCCCGCAGTTCCGATTCACCGCCTACACAAGTGGCCTGTCCTCCACCGGGCAACCCCTCTGGCGCGCCGCCATCAACGAAGGTCTCTACGAGAAGGCCGTCACCAGCGCGACGCGTCCGATTCCCGTCAACGCCTGCAACGCCAAGATCAGCGTCGCCGGTCTGCATGTGGACTATCGCGTGCAGCTTCAGTTCAAGGCGGAGGACGGCTCCGAGTACACCTCCGTGTGCGAAAAGCAGGGCAAGGTCTGACGCTTTTTTCCGCCCCGCCGCCGCCGGGCCATCGACGAAATGTCTTTGGCAATCGCCCGCGTCGTGATACACTGATCGTCCCGCCAGTCACTCGTCGTGGGAACGGCACTATGGGCAACATGACAAGACGCGAAGTGGTCCGCGCCGGCGTGCGTGTGGTCGGGGCGATGGGGTTGATCGGCGGGCCGACGGCGACGTGGGTCATGGCGGGCGGCAAGGAGGCCAAGAGCAAGATTCCCGGCAAGGGGTATCTGCGCGTGGCGTACCAGCTCAAGCCCGTCGGCAGCTATCAGGAGTTCGAGTTCAGCGTCTGGACCAGCTACCTGAGCGTCGGCACGGAGGCGTGGCGGAATGTTTTCAACGAGGGCCCCTTCCGAAAAGCCGCCAGCGGATTCACACGGACGATCAAGGTCGGGGCGGCGGATGTGAAATTCAACTCCTCCGGCCGGGGCTTCGAGTACCGCCTCCAGCTCCAGTTCAAGGAAGAGAACGGCAACAGCTACACCGCGCTGCTGGAGGATCAGGGTCAGGTCTGACCGGATGCTCGGCGCGCCGAATTCGACGGAGTTTTACATGCAATCCAGGCGCGCTTTTTCATGGGTCATCATGTCCCTGCTGCTTGTCGCCGGCTCGGGGGTGTGCTCCGCACAGACAAAGGTCGATCCCTACATCACATTGCGCGGCTCGCTGGACAACTGCCGCATCCGCTTCGAGCGCGACAAGGTCGGCCGAGTCGTCTTCCTCGGCGGATCGATCACGCACATGAACGGCTGGCGCGCGATGGTCAGTGCCGAGATTCAGAAGCGTTTTCCCGAGACGAAGTTCGAATTCGTCGATGCGGGTATTCCATCGACCGGCTCGGTGCCCGGAGCGTTCCGTTTCGAGCGCGATGTGCTGGGGGGCGGCCCCGTCGATCTGCTCTTTGAGGAAGCGGCGGTCAACGACTCGACGAACGGGCGATCCGACACGGCCCAGGTGCGCGGCATGGAGGGCATCATCCGTCACGCCCGCCTCGCCAATCCCAACACCGATATCGTCATGCTCTACTTCGTCGATGACGAAAAAATCAACCAGTTCAAGAAAGGCATGATCCCGCCGGTCATCGCCAATCATGAAAAGGTCGCGTCGTACTACGGCGTGTCCGACATCGATCTGGCGCATCGCATCACGGACATGATCGAGGCGCATCAGATCACATGGAAAGAGTTCGGCGGGATTCACCCCGCGCCGCCCGGGCACAAGCTCTACACCGAAAGCATCATGAAGCTGCTCGATGCGGCGTGGGCCAAGCCGCTCGCCGGCGACGCCAAGATCGAGCCGCATGCCTGTCCCGACAAGCCGCTCGATACGCTGAGTTATTTTCACGGCAAACTCGCGGGGCTCGACGATGCGAAGCTCGTCGAGGGGTTTGAGCATGTGCCGACTTGGAAGCCGGCGGACCGCACGGGGACGCGCCCGGGATTCGTCGAGGTGCCGATGCTCATCGCCGAGCAGCCCGGCGCGATGCTCAAGTTTCCGTTCAAGGGCACGGCCGTGGGCATCTTCGTGGCGGCGGGCAACGATGCGGGGACCGTCGAATACCAGATCGACGGCGGCGACTGGAAGACGCAGGACCTGTTCACGCAATGGAGCAAGGGGCTGCATATTCCGTGGGCGTACGTGCTGGCGGACGAATTGTCGGACGGGCCGCACGAACTGACGCTGCGCGTCGCCAAGGACGCCAACGACAAGAGCAAGGGTCACGCCCTGCGCATCGTGCATTTTCTGGTGAACGGCGGGTGAATCGATCAGCGGGGTTTGACCGGCGGGGCGTCGGCGTCTTTGGTCAGCTTCGCGACATCCAGCTCGAAGGACACGCGGCGCTCGGTGGTTTCGGTGGCGAGGATGATGCGCATCTGAATCGGCGCGGACTTCTCATCGGTCGGGTAGAAGCGCACCATGCCCGTCCCGTTGCCGGTCACATAGTTGTAGGGCGGGGCGCGCAGGGGCACGGGCTTGGACTGCGCGTCCAGGCCGGTGATGGCGTACAGAAACGGCGGTCGGTCGAGGGCGTCGATCGACAGATTGCCCTCGCGGACATACTGGTACGCGACGTTCAGGAACGAGTTGGGGTCCTGCTTTTCGATATGGTCGACGCGCACCTTGATGCCGGGCGCGAGAGGCGTCATCGTCGCCGAGGGCGCGAGCAGGATGTCCGTCTCGTGCGTGCCGGTCACTTCGAGCAGATAGATGACGCCGCGGATTTTCGCCACGCGCGACGTGTCCGTCACGAGGCGCGACAGGTCCACGCCGATGCCCTGCGCGCCTGACCCGTCGGCGGGGGCCATGATGCGGTTGACGTTGTAGCCCTCGCTGCGCCCGCTCCAGCGCGTCGGCTTGGAGCGCATCACCGACTCGCCCGCCGCATCCGTGATCTGCGTCAGCTCGATGATGTACGCGGCGTATCGACGCTGCGCCGGGAAGGTGATCTGCCCGTTGAGCGACATCTGATTGTCGACCGAGCCGTCCTTGAGATCGAACGTCGCGGAGGAATTGATGGAGTTCCACTCGATTTCGACGCCGGTGTCGGCATCAACCTGCGGCGGCACTTCGTCGGCGGCGCGGGTATGGACCGGCAGCGCGAACAACAACAGCGTCAGACACGCAAAGCGCAGGCGTCGGTCCATTGTTCGAGCATAGCCGCCGCATCGCACGGCGGCAACGCGGCGGGCGTCAATTCATCCCCGCCTCTTCCAGGCCGTACTGCTTGATCTTCTTGTAAAGCGTGGTGCGATTGATGTCGAGCACCTCGGCGGTCTTCTGCCGGTTCCAGTCATTGGCGCGGAGCGTGGCGAGAATAATCTGGCGCTCGGGCTCCTGAAGCGCATCGCGCAGCGGCTGCGGCCGCCAGCTCGGACCGGCCCACCAGCCGGGCCGGCGACGCCGCTCCACGAACCCCGGCTCCCCGTCGGGCGACTGACAACGGATCGACTCGGGCAGATCGTCCGCATCGATCACCGGACGACGGCTCAGCACGACGGCGCGCTCCACCGCATTTTCCAATTCCCGCACATTGCCCGGCCAGCGATAGCGGATCATCGCCTCGATCGCCTCCTGACCGAATCCCGTGATGACCTTCCCGGTCTCGCGGCAATACTTGTGCAGGAAGTGCTCGGCCAGCAACGGCACATCGCTCGGCCGCTCGCGCAGCGTCGGCAGCGTCAGCAGCACGACGTTGATGCGGTAATACAAATCCTCACGGAACCGCCCCTGCTCCACGAGCTTATCGAGCGGCTCGTTGGCGGCGATCACGAAACGCACATCCGCCTTGACCGTCTGGTGCGAACCGACCGGCTCGAACTGCTTTTCCTGTAGCACGCGCAGGAGCTTGAGCTGAAGCGCGGGCGTGGCGGAGTTGATTTCATCGATGAACAGCGTGCCGCCCTCGGCCGCGCGCAGCTTGCCGAGCTTGTCGGAGTCGGCGCCGGTGAAAGCGCCTTTGACATGGCCGAACAGTTCGGATTCGAGCAGCGTTTCGGGGATCGAGCCGCAGGCGAAGGTGATGAACGGCTTGTCGCGCCGGGTGGAGCGTTCATGAATCGCGCGGGCGACCATCGTCTTGCCCGTGCCGCTCTCGCCGCCGATCGAGACGGTCGTCGTCGTCGGCGCGACGGCCTCGACGAGGTCGTACACTTTCTGCATCCGCCGATCCTGCCCGATCATCGACTCGACGCCGCCGCGGCCGGCGAGTCGATTCCGCAGCGTGGCGTTCTCGGCGATCAGCGCCTGCTGGCGCAGCGCCTTCGCCACCGTGAGCATCAGTTCCTCATCCACGACCGGCTTCGTCAGATAGTCGAATGCACCGAGCTTGACGGCTTCGACCGCTGACTCGATCGTGCCGTAGCCGGTCAGCACGATGACGACGATCGAATCGTGCTGCTTACGCACCTGTTTGAGCAATTCGAGCCCGCCGGTGCGCGGCATGTTCACATCGGTGAGCACGAGATTGAACGGGTCCTCATCGTGCTCCGCCGCATCGCGCAGCAGCGCCATCGCCTCCGACCCGTCGCAGGCGGTCGCCGTACGGTAGCCGGCGTTTTGCAGGAATTTCTCGAGGGATTCGCTGATGATTGGATCGTCATCGACGACGAGAATCCGTGCTTTTTGCGTCGGGCTGTCACTGCTCATGTCTCACCCCTGCGTTTGATGGAGTCGCCATGCGACGCTGAGGCGCGTGCCGCCGCCGTCGCGGGTTTCGATTCGGATGCTTCCGCCGATCGATTCGACGATCTGGCGGCTGATGGCCAGGCCCATGCCGTGGCCGGAGGTCTTTGTGGTGGCGCCGGGCGCGATCCATCCGTCGCCGAGGCGCGGCAAGGTCGGATCGAGCCCGGGGCCGTTGTCTTCGATGTCGAGCGTCACGATGCCCGCCGCTTCATGGGCGCGAATCATCACCTGCCCGTCGCGCCCGATGGCTTCGACGGCGTTCTGAAGGGCGTTGGCGATGACCGGATACATCGGGCCGGCGGGCGTGCGCTCGATCGTGTCGGGCACGTCGATGGTCAATTCGATGTTGGCCGCCTCCGCGGCGGGCTCGATCATCTTAAGCGCGTAATGCAGCGCATCGCCGAACGTCGACTGCTGCCAGTAGAGCCGCGCGGGATCGCCGGCGCCCCCCGCCGCCATCCATCGCCGCAGCAGCACCGCCATCTGGCGCAGCCCGTCGCTGGCGGTGCGCAGGCGGTCGTGTGCATCGTCGCCGACCGCTTCGTCGGTCTGGCGATCGATGTCGCTCAGCGCCAGCGTCATGTTGCGCAGCGAGCCGTCGAGCAGATTTGAAAGCTCGTGCGCGAATCGCCGGCCCGATTCGGGGGTCGCCTCCGGTGCCGGGGCCTCGGCGCTCTCCGCCGTGCCCACGAGGCGCAGAAATGGCGCGGTCGTGTTGCGTGAATCCGACATATACACAGAAAATCGGCCGAATCGGGGCGTCAATTCAGTGCATGTTGCGGAAAATCAACCGCCCGATAAGCGCTCAGTTGGATCGCTGCAATTCCGTGGCGATCATGCGATCGACCTCGCCGACCGCCGTCGCCGCCACCGGCTTGACCGTCATCGCCGGATCGCTCACCGCAATACTCGTCGTCGGTTTGACCGCCAACGATGCGACCGGCATCGCGCCCTGCATCGACGCCGGACCCTTGGCGACCGGCTGCGCGTTGAGGTACGTCGAATAACGATAAAGCATCTGCGGCCGGCGACCGTCGCTGGTGCTCACCGCATTGTGATACCGCGTATACGTCATCGAGTGCGACACGCCCGCCGTGTCCGCCGCCCGCACCGCGCCCGTCATCACCGCCATCGCCACCAATCCGCCGCCGATCTTCTGGATCATCCTGGACATCATCGAGTCTCCATTGAGGGTGAAAAGACTCGCCAAAACTACGATTGGAATGTCGACAAGCCAAACCCCGCGCACGACAAAGTCAGGGCGAACCCGTACCGTTCGCCGGCCAATCGTTACAACCGTCACATTTTCACAGGATCACGCCACGCCGATCGCCGCCGCGTCGCGGTCGGTGAGCATGCCGCCGTCAGCCCGCGGCCTGACCGTCCCGTCGCGCTTCCACGACCGCTCGCAGCGCGGCTCGTCTGATAAGTCGTCGACGCCGATCGTCTCGCCGCCTTGTGCTTCGACAAGCGTGAACCGGCTCACGCCGCACAGGTCCGCCATCTCGCCTGCCAGCGGTGCGATCGCCTGATAGTTCGCCGCGGGCAGCGAAGCGGTGATCCCCGCGTCGAGCGGATTGTCCAGCCCCCGCTGCGCCTTGGCGTCCTCCAGCGCCCGCAGCGCCCGGTCGCGCAGCGACATCGCCTGCGTCCAACCCGCGTGCGCCGCGACGGACTTCGCCGCCGGAAGCTCCAGCGTATGCACCGTCGCCTCCGTATCCATCGCCGCGCCGCTCAGCGCCAGGTGCGCTTCGTCCGCCGTATGCACCAGCACCGGCGCGACAAGGCGAATCAATGCGTCGGCCATGTCGTACATGACTGTCTGTGTGCGCCGTCGGCGATCGGATGCAGCCGCGTCGCAGTAGAGACGATCCTTCGTCGCGCTCAGGTAGATCGCGCTGAGCGTGTCGTTGCAGAACTGGAAGATCGCTTCGTGCACCTTGCGGAAGCGATAGGATTCGTAGCCCGCCCGCACCTCGGCGACGAGCTGCGACAATTCGTTCATCGCCCATGCGTCCAGACTCGTCGCGTCCGCCGCCGTCAGGTCACGCCGATCGGTCGCCGCGTTGAAGTCGCTCAAATTCGAGAGGAGGAAGCGAATCGTGTTCCGCACCTTGCGATACTCTTCGCCGGCCAGCTTGAAGTAATCCAGGTCCGACTTGATGTCGTTGTCCGTGTTGAGCGACGCGACCCACCACCGGCAGACATCCGCCCCGAAATCCTTGAGCAGATCCTCGACGGCCAGCGCGTTGCCGCCCGACTTGCTCATCTTCTTGCCGTGCTTGTCGACCATGAACCCGTGCGTGAGCACCGTATTGAACGGCGAAACGCCCGACGCGCCGAGTCCCGCCAGCAGCGACACCTGAAACCACCCGCGATGCTGATCGCTTCCTTCCAGGTACAGATCGACCGGATACTTCATCCCCCGCTGCCGCACCACCGCGTTCCACGAACAGCCGGAGTCGAACCAGACGTCGAAAATGTCCGCGCCTTTGCGAAGTGCGGCGTGGGGAGTGCGGAGTGCGGAGTGAACCCACTGCGGCGCATCCGCATCGTTGGCGACGTCGTATTTAGCCAGCAGTTCCTCCGGCGACGCGCTGAACCAGATGTCGCTGCCCTTTTCGCGCACCATGTCGGCGATCGCCTTGACGCTCGCCGCCGTCATCAATACTTGTCCCTTTTCCGGGCCGTAGAAAGCGGGGATCGGTAATCCCCATGAGCGTTGCCGGCTGATGCACCAGTCGGGGCGCGTCTCAAGCATGCCGCGCATCCGGTTGCGGCCCCACTCGGGGACGAACTTCACATCGCTCGCCGTCGTGTCCAGCGCCATTTGGCGCAGCGAAGTATTCGCATCATCCACGCGGATGAACCATTGTTCGGTCGCGCGGAAGATCACCGGCGTTTTGCTGCGCCAATCGTGCGGATAGCTGTGCATGAACTTGTGATCGCGGTACAGGTAGCCCGTCTCGCGCAGATGTTCGATGACCAGTTCGTTGGCCTTCCACACATCGACGCCGCGCAGCCAATCCGGCGCGGTCGAATCGAATGTGCCGTCGCCCTGCACGGGGCAGTAGATGTCCATGCCGTAGCGCAGGCCGGTCTGATAGTCCTCGACGCCGTGGCCCGGCGCGGTATGCACAAGGCCGGTGCCGTCTTCGAGCGTGACATATTCCGCGGTGACGAGCGGGCTGACGCGGTCGATGAACGGGTGGCGATACTTGACGCCCGCCGCTTCGAGTTCCTCGCCGCTGGCCAGGCCCAGCCGATCGAAGCTCGCGCCGACCGCGCCGAAAATCTGCTCCGCCATGTCCGCCGCGACGATGACCCGCGCGATGCGGTTTTCCCATGTGATGCGGTACAGCCCGTACTCCGCGCGCGGCGACGCCGCCACGGCGAGGTTCGCCGGCAAGGTCCACGGCGTCGTCGTCCAGATCATCAGATTGATCGATTCGCCCGGCCGGGCGTTGAGGCGCGACGGCAAATCCTGCGGATTCTCCACCGTGAACATCACATAAACGCTCGTGTCCTCGCGGTCCTCGTATTCGAGCTCCGCCTCCGCAAGCGCGGTCTGATTGGCGATCGACCAGTGCACGGGCTTGAGGTCGCGGTAGACGAGCCCCTTGCCGACGAGGTCCGCGAAGACTTCGAGCGTCGCCGCTTCGTAGGCCGGGTTCATGGTCAGATACGGATTCTCGTAGTCGCCGACCGTGCCGAGGCGCTGCATCTGTTTGCCTTGCAGTTTCACGAACTTGGCCGCGTCGTCCTGACAGCGCTTGCGAATCTGCGGCGCGACCATCGTCCTGGCCTTGTCGCCCAGATCCTTCATGACCTTGTGCTCGATCGGCAGACCGTGACAGTCCCAGCCGGGCACGAACGGCGTGTCGAACCCCATCATGCAGCGCGAACGCACCACAATATCCTTGAGCACCTTGTTCAAAAGATGCCCCAGATGAATCGGCCCGTTCGCGTACGGCGGACCATCGTGCAGCACGAACGATTCGCGCCCCTTGCGGGCGTCGCGCATGCGCTGATAAAGCCCGAGCTTGTCCCAGCGCTTCTGAAACTCCGGCTCGCGCTGCACCAGATTCGCCTTCATCGCGAAACTGGTCTTGGGCAGGTTCAACGTCTGTTTGTACGACCGTTTTTCGGCTTGCTCGCTCATGGCTGTCTTGATCCGTGATGGCAGACCGACATGATAGCACATGCCCCCCGGAATCTCGCATTCGGCGATGAATCAGAAGAATTGAACCGCCGAGACGCCGAGGACGCGGAGACAAAATGCCTTGAAACCTGCTTTACTGCGTGGCTCTCCGTGGCCCCCCGTGTTGAACTGCCTTCTCTCCGCGTCCTCGGCGTCTCGGCGGTTTATTCCCTCATGCCCCCCGCAAACCGCGCATCACCGCCGCGCGGTCTTTGGCGTTGAACAGGGCGCTGGCGGCGACGATGGCGTCGCAACCGGCTTCGCGGCACTGCCCCGCCGTCTTGTCGCTCACGCCGCCGTCCATCTCGATGCGCGTCGCCTGCGGCGAATGATCGCGCAGCCACCGCACCTTCGGCAGCACTTCGCGCTTGAACGACTGGCCCGAAAAGCCCGGCTGCACGCTCATCACCAGCACCATGTCCACCTTGCCAAGCACATGACCGATCGACTCGGCGGTCGTCCGCGGATTGATGACGATCCCGGCCTGACAGCCCGCCCCGTGAATCTGCTCGATCAGGTCCAGCTCATTGTGCGTCGCCCGCCCCGCCGTCGCTTCAATGTGGAAACTGATATTGTTCGCCCCCGCCTTCGCGAACGGCTCGACGTAGTCCTGCGGGTCCGTCACCATCAGATGCACATCCATGTAAACCTGCGGAAATTTCCTCCGCAGGTCTTCGAGCACCTTCGGGCCCATCGAGAGATTCGGCACGAAATGCCCGTCCATGATGTCCACATGCAGCCCGTCCGCCCCCAGCGCGATCACGTCCGCGCATTCGTCGGCGAGGCGCGAAAAGTCCGCTCCGAAAATCGAAGGGAAAATCAAGGGCAAGCGCGGCGGCGCGGCGAGTAGATGAGAGGTATTCATGCGGCCGATTGTAGCCCATTTGATCGAGGCGCTGAACCCCCTCTCCCTCCGGGAGAGGGCCGGGGTGAGGGTGGCCACGGAGTCGGGCGCGCTCGTCATCGGAAGCGGTCAGTGATTGAACGCCCCCTCACCCGGCCCTTGAGGGCCGACCTCTCCCCGAGGGAGAGGTGAAGAAAGCCGCTCATTTGATCGACACACGCCGCTCGTCCAACTCCGCTGACAACTTCCGCAGCACCTCCGCATGACCCGAATCATGCGCGAGATTGTGCATCTCGTTGGGGTCCTCATGCAGATCGTAAAGCTCCTCGAACGGCGGGGCGTCGCGGTGGTCAGGGTCGAGGGTGCGAATGTATTTGTATCGCTCGGTGCGGAGGGCCCAGAGCGGATGCGACCCCAGCGCGGGGGTCGGGGCTTCGTAATAAAAACTCGCGCGCCACTCGGTCCTTTCGTTATGCAAAAGCGGCAGCAGACTCGTGCCATGCATGTCGTCCGCGCCGCCGAGTTTCGCCAATGCGAGGATCGTCGGGGCGATGTCGGCGTTGAGCACCAGCTCATCGCGCACGGCCGGAGCGATGCCCGGGCCGGCGACCAGAAACGGGACGCGCATCGACGGCTCGTAGGCGAGGACCTTGCTGGTGAATCCGTGGTCCCCGATCATCCAGCCGTTGTCGCCCATCAGGAAGATGTACGTATTGTCGCGCAGGCCCATGCGATCGACCGCCGCCAGCAGTGCGCCGAGGCGCTGGTCCATGTCCGTCACCGCGGCGCGGTATCGCTTCATGTGATTGCGAATGTTCTCGGGCTTGTCGTAACCATATTCGAGCGCCTGCGTGCGCGAGCGCGCGGTCTTAAGATAATCGGGCTTGCCGGAAAGGTCGTCGTTCCATGTGGACGGCAGCGACATTTCGTCGGCGTCGTACTGCGCGAGCGCCGCATCAGAGGCGGGCCAATCAAAATGATTGTCCATGTGCGGCACCTGCGTGCAGTGCCACAGAAAAAACGGCTTGCCGTCCGCCTTCGCCGATTCGATGAAGCGGATCGACTGCTGCGTGTTCCAATCTTCGATGTAGCCCTTGGCGAGAGCGTCCTTGCCGTCTTCGATCACGTGGCGGTTGTGGTACGTGCCGTTGGAGTGAAAGTATTGGGCGTCGTCGAAGCCGAGGTCCTGCGGCTTGTTGCCCAGGTGCCACTTGCCGACGATCCCCGTGCGATAGCCCGCCGCCTTGAGCAGCTCGGCGACGGTCGATTGGCCCTTGCGGACGGGCTGACCAAGCGTGGTCACGCCATTGACGGACCCGTAGCGCCCGGTGAGGACGGTTGCGCGGCTCGGGCTGCAGATCGCGAGCGTGACGAACCCATGCGTAAAACGCACCCCCGACTGCGCCAGCTTGTCCATCGCCGGCGTGTGCATCTGCGGATCGCCGAGCACGCCCAACGCATCGAAGCGCTGATCGTCGGTGAGAATGACAATGAAATTCGGCGGCGAGGCACGGGCGAATGAGACCGACAGCAGAACAATCCACACCACCCTCAGCATCAGCCGCGTGCGTTGCATGTCATTTCTCGTCGAGAATCTCCACGGATTCGAACTTGCGGCCTTCGAGCATTTCCAGGGACGCGCCGCCGCCGGTGGAGACGTGACTGACCTGGTCGGCGAAGCCGAGCTGTTCGATCGCCGCCGCGGAGTCGCCGCCGCCGATGATGCTCACGGAGTCCGAGTCGGCGATGGCCTGAGCGACGGCTTTCGTTCCCGCATCGAACGGAGGCATCTCGAACACGCCCATCGGGCCGTTCCAGACGACGGTCTTGGCGCTCTTGACGATCGAGGCGAAGAGCTTCGCCGACTCGGGTCCGATGTCCAGACCTTCGTAATCGTCGGGAATCTGGCCGGCTTTGACGATCTTCTTGTTGCAGTCGCCCTTGAAGGCGTCGCCGGCGTGCGTATCGACCGGCAGCACCAGCTTGGGGCCGCCCTTGGCGATGAGTTCCTTCGCGAGTTCGACCTTGTCTTTTTCGACGAGGGACTTGCCGACCTTGCCGCCCTGCGCGAGGGAGAAGGTGTAGGCCATCGCGCCGCCGATGATGACTTTGTCGCAGATGCCCAGAAGATTGTTGATCACGTTGATTTTGTCGGAGACTTTCGCCCCGCCGAGGATCGCCACGAACGGGCGGGCCGGCTTGGCGATGGCTTCGGAGAGGTACTTGATTTCCTTTTCCACGAGGAACCCGACCACGGCCGGCTTGCCCGCATCCTTCATCGCCTTGGGCACGGCGTACATCGACGCTTCGGTGCGGTGACACGTGCCGAACGCATCGTTGCAGTACGCGTCGCCGAACCCGGCCAGCGTGCTGACATACGCCGCGTCATCGCCCTTCTTCTCCCCCGCGTTGAAGCGCACGTTCTCGAGCACGAGCACTTCGCCGGCCTTGAGCGAGGCGACCTGCTTCTTCGCATCGTCGCCGACCGTGTCGGCAGCGAACTTGACGGCCTTGCCGAGCAGGTCCGTGAGGCGGACGGCGGTGGGCGCCAGCGAGAACTCGGGCTCGGGGCCTTTGCCCTTGGGCCGGCCGAGGTGGCTCATCAGCACGGCCTTCCCGCCGCGCTCGATCACGCTCTGAATCGACGGCATCGCCATGCGGATGCGGCGGTCGTCGGTGATGTTCCGGTTGTCATCGAGCGGCACATTGAAATCGACGCGCATCAGCACGGTTTTCCCGGCCAGGTTCACGTCAGCGATGGTCTTCTTGGCCATGTCAAAAGCTCCGTAAGAATGAGCGGAATACTGTACGACCCCCGGAAGCTTGTTGCAACGCGGGGGGCGGCGGACGCGCCGCTCGTTGAGCGGCGGCTATTGTAGAATTGCGATATGAAGACTTTCACCGTTTCAACACGCTCGCGCGACCAGATGGTCCAGATCACCGACCGCGTCCGGCGGATCGTCGCGGAGGCGGGCGTCACTGATGGAACCGTCATCGTTTACGTGCCGCACACCACGGCCGGCGTGACGATCAACGAGAACGCCGACCCGGATGTGGTGCACGATTTTCTGAAGCAGCTTGATGTGATGGTGCCGTGGCGCCAGCCGTTTTATCAGCATGGGGAGGGCAACAGCGCGTCGCATGTCAAGGCGTCGATGATGGGTTCGAGCGTGACGGTGCTGATCGACGGCGGGGAGCTGGTGCTGGGCACATGGCAGGGGATTTGGTTTTGCGAGTTTGACGGCCCGCGGGAGCGGAAGGTGCATGTCAAGGTTGGGGCGGGATGAGCGAGCAGCGGCGAGATCGGATGGTGGTGATCGTCGGGCCGACGGCGGGCGGGAAAACGGCGCTGGCGGTGGCGATGGCGCGGGCGCTTGGAGGCGAGATCATCAGCGCCGATTCGATGCAGGTGTATCGACATCTGGATGCGGGGACGGCGAAGCCCGGTGCGGCGGAGCGTGCGGCGGCGGTGCATCATCTGATCGACATCGTGGAGCCGACGGAGAGTTGGACGGTGGCGCACTGGCTGGAGCGGGCGGAGGCGCTGATCGCGGACATGCACGGGCGCGGCGTCGTGCCGATCGTCGTGGGGGGGACGAATCTATATGTGAAGGCGCTTTTGGAGGGCATGTTCGACGGCCCGCCGGCGGACGAAGCTTTCCGCGCCGCAATGGCGAACGTGTCTTCGACCGAACTACACAAGCGGCTCGCGGCGATCGACCGTGACGCGGCGGATCGCATCGACCCGCAGGATCACAAGCGGCTCGTGCGGGCGCTGGAGGTGCATCATGCGACGGGACAGCCCATCAGCGTGCTCCAACAGCAATGGTCCGAGTCGGCGGACAAGACGTACCGCCACGACCCGATCATGATCGGGCTCAACTGGCCCCCGGAATTGATCAACCCGCGGATCAATGCGCGTGTCAGGCAGATGTTCGCCGCGGACAGCGGGCGGGAGGACCTGGTGGCGGAGACAAGCCGGCTCCTGGCAGCGGGCTTGCTCGGCCCGCAGGCCAAGGAAGCGATCGGGACCAAACAGGTGCTCGATCATCTGGCCGGTCGCTGCACGCGCGACGAGGCGATGGAGCGGGTCAAGATCGATACCCGCCGCTTCGCCAAGACGCAAAGGACTTGGCTCAAGCGGTATCGGCATGTCCACTGGCTCGACGCGGGGGCGCTTCCCCCCGCCGAACTGGCCGACCAGGCCATCCAAATCGCCCGCCGGGAGCTGGGTCAGAGCCGATAAGCGAACGAACCGAACGGGGGTCGAATTCGTAAATGCCATATGTGACAGTAATTTACGTTGCCGCCTTGACAAATGCCCGCTGATGCATTCAATTCCACGGCCCGGCGGAACCGCAATTCCGACTGGAACCGGACCGGGTCACGAACCGATAGACGCACTGGTGCCATGGCTAAAAAGACGCAAAAATCGACGACCCAAAAGGCCTCGACCGGCAAGTCCGGGGGGCGTGCGGATGGCGCGACCGATGCGGCCGGAAAGCACCTGGTCATCGTCGAATCCCCCGCCAAGGCCAAGACCATTAACAAATACCTCGGCCCGGGGTACGTCGTGAAGGCGTCCGTCGGCCACGTCCGCGACCTGCCCAAACGGAACCCCAAGGGTGTCAAGGCCCCCGTGCCCGGCGTCGACCTCGAAGCCGACTTCGCGCCGACCTATGAGGTCATCGAAGGCAAGGGCAAGACGATCACGGACCTGAAGCGGGCCGCCAAGTCCGCCTCCGACATCTGGCTCGCCACCGACTTGGACCGCGAAGGGGAGGCGATCGCCTGGCACCTCGCCGAGGCGCTGAAGGTGCCGGAGGAGAAGGCCAAGCGGGTCGTGTTCAACGCCATCACCAAAGACGAAATCCGCCGCGCCTTCGAGAAGCCGCGCCCGCTGAACATGGACAAGGTCAACGCGCAGCAGGCCCGCCGCATCCTCGACCGCATCGTCGGCTACCAGGTTTCGCCGCTGCTCTGGAAAAAGGTCGCCGGCGGATTGAGCGCCGGTCGCGTGCAGTCCGTCGCCGTCCGCCTCATCGTCGAGCGCGAACGCGAGATCGATGCGTTCAACCCCGAAGAATACTGGAAGGTCACCGGCTACTTCACCGCCGACCTCGCCCAGCGCGATGCCTACGCCAAGGCGTGGCGCAAGTGGCTCGACTCGGCCCCGGAAAAGTCGCCCGCCGGTCGCCCGCTGTCCGGTCGCACGGTCCGCGAGAAGAACGCCTGGCTCAACGAGCACGAAAGCATCTCGGCGGAACTCGTCGAAGTCGACGGCGAGCGGTTCGAGCCCAAGGATCAGAAAGCCGCGCTCGCCATCGCCAAACTCGCCGGCTTTGCGCTCGAAGATGAGCAGGTCACGCCCGACCCGAAGGGCAAAGGCCCCGCGGCGAACAAGACCAAGCTCATCGGCACGCTGGCGGAGCCGCAGCCGGATTGGCGCGTGCGTTCGATCAAGACCAAGCGCACCCGCAGCCGCCCGTATCCCCCGTACATCACCTCGACGCTTCAGCAGGCGGCGGCGAACGTGCTCTCCTTCGCCGCGCAGACCACCATGCGCACCGCCCAGCAGCTCTACGAAGGCGTCGAAATCGCCGGCATGGGCAGCGTCGGTCTGATCACCTACATGCGTACCGACTCGACGTTCCTGTCCAACGAAGCCATCAACATGGCTCGCGGGTACATCGAAAAAAGCTACGGCTCCGAGTACCTGCCCGAAAAGCCCAACTTCTACCGCTCCTCCAACAAGGCCGCGCAGGAAGCCCACGAAGCGATCCGCCCCACCGATGTGACGCTTCACCCGGACGACCCGGCCGTGAAACGCTCGCTCGACGAACGGCAGTACAAGCTGTACCGACTCATCTGGCAGCGCTTCGTGGCGTGTCAGATGACGCCGGCGGAATGGGATTCGACGGCCGTGCTGCTGGGCGCGAAGGTCAGCGGGACGGACCTCGTGTTCAAATGCACGGGGCGGCATCTCGTCTTCGACGGGTTTTACCGCGCGATCGGCGTGCCGAATGTCAGCGACGATCTGATTCTGCCCAAGGTGGAGGAAGGTCAGCCGTTCGGCGCGATTCAGATGGACCCGACGCAGCACTTCACCAGTCCCCCGCCGCGCTACACCGAAGCGTCGCTCGTCAAGAAGCTCGAAGCCGAGGGCATCGGCCGGCCGTCGACGTACGCCTCGATCATCAGCGTCATTCAGAACCGCAAGTACGTCGAGAAGCAGGGCACCGCGTTTCACGCCACCGATCTGGGCATGGTCGTCACCGACAAGCTCATCGAGGGGTTCCCGACGATCATGGACGTGGGCTACACCCGCGCGATGGAAGCGGAGCTTGACGCGGTCGAAGACCAGCACAACGACTGGGTGCAGATGCTGCACAATTTCTACGGCCCGTTCCGCGAGAATCTGGCCAAAGCGCATGACGCCATGACGCACGCCAAGGCCGAGACGGAGCCGGCGCCGCATACCTGTCCCGAATGCGGCGCGTCGACCGTGTATCGCTTCGGGCGCAATGGGCGCTTCCTTTCCTGCTCGCGCTATCCCGATTGCAAGTACGCCGCCCCGATCGACAAGGAAGGCAACCCGCAGACGCCGGAGCTGACGGAAGTGGCGTGCCCCAACTGCGGGCGACCGATGCTGCTGCGCAAGGGGCGCTTCGGGCCGTTCCTTTCGTGCAGCGGATATCCCGACTGCAAGGGCATCGTGAACATCGACCGCAAGGGCTTCGTCACGCCGCCGAAGGTTCCGCCGGTCTTGACGGATATTCCCTGCCCCAAGTGTCAGGCCCCGATGAACCTGCGCAGCTCCAAGCGCGGGCCGTGGCTCAGTTGCTCCAAGTTCCCCAAGTGCCGCGGGCGGCTCGCATGGACCAAATTGCCCGAAGATCAACAGAAAAAATGGGAGCTCATTCTCGCCAACCACGAGAAGGAAAACCCCCAGCCGATCATCAAAACCATCCACGGCAAACCCATCGGCGACGAGTACAAACCGACCATCGCGGGATCGGAAGAAGAAGCCGGCGAGGACTCGGAAGTCAACGAAGACCTCGACGCGGCGTGAGTTTCACCGCGTCCTCCGCCGCACCGCCGCGGCAATCGCAATCATCATCAATGGAAACAGACTCGCCGCCATCGCGTGAGCGACCCACCGTGCGCCCAGTTCCCGCCGGATCGCCTCACTGCAATCGCCGTCGAACCAGATCGCATCGCTCATCACGTACAACATGATCGCCGACAGCGCCCCCGCGATCAGCACCATCGCCCCGTCACGCCGCACGCAAGTGAAGACCATCAACAGCGGCAGCGAAACCGCGACGCAGAGGCGCCACAGGTCGACAGCCGTTGGTGTTTTGTCGGCAATTTCGGCAAGGGTGAGCATCATGCTGCATGATGATATCGGCCGGCGGTCATCGAAATGAACAAACCCACGGATTCAATCCGTGGGCTTCGGGTGGGCGCGATTCGGGTGTTTGTTCAGCGGGGAGTTTCGTCCGGGTCGGCGCGGCGAGCGGCGGATCAACTGCGCCATTTCACCCACACCGCGCGCACCGGTGTTTCGCATTTCGCGCACTGGGAAGGCAAAAAGCGCACCGGCGCGGCAAAAGGCGCATGGGCGCGACGCGTGATGGATGTAACTTCTGAAAAGTCGCGCACCGGCGCGGCGCCGCCTTCCGCGCCGGTGCGCACGGGTCTGCGCGTGCGCGCTGTTATGGCCATGCGGCGTGCGTGAAACGGCGATTTTGAGCCACGAACGACGGCGCACGCACGCGGCAAAAAAGATGGGGCGCGCCGCGCCGGTGCGAGGCGGGCAACGGGCCACAGGCGCGTGAAGCAGCCCACGGATTCAATCCGTGGGCTTCGGGTGGATGCGCGGGTGGAATGGTCGAGTCAGAAGGGAATTTCGTCGGGGTCGGTGTCGGCGTCCTCGTCGGGGTCGAGGTGGCGGTGATGGATATTGATCACTTTGACCAGGTGTTCGCCGAAGATGGGCGCGATGGCGTTCAAGGTCGCGACGGCTTCGTCGTCGAAGGGCTCGTTGGCGTCGCGGAAGAGCATCAGGCACGCGAGGACTTCGCCGTCGTGATGGCACGGCAGGCCGATGACTTCGCAATCGACGAGCCAGGCGCTGTCGTCGGAGAGCCAGAGGTTGATGTCCATGTTGTCCTTGAGATGGATCACCTCGGCGCGGTCGGCGATGCGCGGAGCGGCGACGTCGGCCAGATGCGTGAGCAACACATCGGCGGCGGATTTGTCGAAGGTGTAGTTGATGTAGCCGCCGACCGTGAACCCGCCGACCTGCGCGGGGAGGAAGACGGCGGCGTTGGTGGGGCCAAGCTGCTGCAACACGAATTCGAGCATGCGGCGCAGGAGCTGTTCGAGGTCGAGCTCCTGATCGATGATGGTCTGAAACTGCGTGGTGGCCTGCACGTGCTTGAGCTGCTCGGCGAGTTCCTGATAGGCGCTGACCAGATCGTTGCAGAGGATGTCCACCTGCTGCGTGACTTCATGGCGGGCGGTGTTGAGCTTGCGGCAGAGGTTCTTGAGCCGCTTGACCCGATCGGCGGCGCGTGTTTCGTCGCGGTGACGGCCCAGCGCGCGATCGACGCCGGCGCGAAGATCGGTCACGTTGAACGGCTTGGGCAGGAAGTCGGTGGCGCCGGCGCGGATGGCCTGCACGGCGGAATCGACGCTGGGGGCGCCGGTCATGACGATCGAGTGCACGCTGGGGGAGCGCTGCTGAAGTTCGCCGGCCAGTTCCATGCCGTCGCCGTCGGGCAGCTTCAGGTCGATCAGCGCCAGGTCGAGCCGATGACGCCGGGCCATCGCGCGGGCTTCGGTAATCGACGCGGCGTGATGGATGGTCATCGTCGACGACGCGAGCGCGTCGGCGACCGTGCTGCGGATGTCCTGTTCATCGTCGACGA
The DNA here is from genome assembly GCA_016125255.1 of Planctomycetota bacterium. Lineage (NCBI taxonomy): Bacteria > Pseudomonadati > Planctomycetota > Planctomycetota bacterium. The sequence continues at coordinate 23,113 of WGMD01000005.1, forward strand.
CAAGCACACTGAGCCGGCGGCGGCGCTTGGCGCGACGGGGCGGATCATTCGTCGATAGCGGCGGCATTGACTTCACGGACGGTTCCTCCACGAGCCGTTCCCTCGGCCCGTTGCGGCGTCTGACTCTCACTCATCGCCGCGTCGTGCGGCGAACGAATCGGAATGGCGATCCGAGCCGTGGTCCCCACGCCCACCACGCTCGTCAACTCGATCGTGCCCCCGAGCAGTTCGATCATGCGCCGGGCTCTGGAGAGGCCCAGTCCGACCTGTCGGCCGGCGGGCTTGGCGCTGAAGAACGGGTCGAAAGCGTGTTCGAGTGTCGCAGCATCCATGCCGCAGCCGTCGTCCTTGACCAGTAGGATTAATCGGTCGTTCAATGTGTCGACTGAAGCCTGCACACGCACCGACTGGGCCGGTTTCGATTCGGCCGCATTGACCAGCAGTTCCGACAGAAGCGCCGCCAACTGCTCGCGGTCCGTGAACAGCAATGGGGCCGTCTCCAGCCCGCTGACGCGGATCGCCGGCACCGCCGGCGCCCGACGCTTCATCCGCCCCACCGCGTCCTCCAGCACGTCCGCCAGATTCACGGTGGCGAGCTTGGGCTCCGGCGGATGCGCGAACAGGCGCATCGAGGTGATCAGGTCGCTGAGCCGCTCCGCCTGATGCCACACCACGTCCGCATCCTGCCGCTCGCGCGAGCCCATCGGCAGGCGCTGAATCAGAAGTTGAGCGCGGCCGCTGATGACGGCCAGGGGGTTGTTCATCTCGTGCGCCGCCCCCGCCGCCATCTCGCCCAGCTGCGCCATCGACTGCGTGCGCAGCACGGTCTGCTGCGCCTCGACGAGCTGGCGGTTGGTGTCGGCAAGCTGCTCGGCGAGGCGACGGGCGCTTTGATGCTCCGCCGCGGCGGCGATGGCGGCGCCCCACGTCTGTCGCAGCGCTTCGCAGTGCGCTTCGTTCTCGGTGTCGGCGAGGCGCGGTCGATCGTGCAGCAGCACCGCCGCGGCGCCCCATCCGCACGGCAGCGACAGCACGCTGACGTTCGCCGGCTCCACATGATCGGGAACCTGCGGCGCGATCCACGCCAGCGCGACGTTCATGTGCATCATCACCGGCTGCTGGCGGCACAATTCGGCGAGCGAACCGGACCCGACCGGCGGCTGAACGAATTCGCTGCCGACGAGGCGGCCGGCGCGACTGTATGTGTTGAAAAGCCACGGCTGGGCGGGCGCGGGCTGAAACAGCACCGCGTAGAACCCTTCGCCGAACGAGCCCACGGCGGAGGCGACGACGCTCGTGAGGGCGGTCTGCACGCTGCGCGTCGGACCGGCCGAGCGGGCGTGAAAATGAACGATGGCGTCGAGCACCTTCGACTGACCGGCGGCGGTGCGACGGTGCGTGGCCAGTTCGGTGTTGAGCCGGCCCAGCACGGCGTTGGCCTGCATGATCGATTCGAGAAACAGCTTGCGGCTGGGCGTCTGACCCAGTCCCATCGCCGCGGCGCGCCGCTCCAGTTCCTCGCGCAATCGATCGACCACGCCCTCGACTTTTTTCGGATCGAACCCGGCATCGGTCGCGCGGCGGGCCAGATCCTCGCCGATGGCGTGATTGCCGCTGTAACCGATGTGCTGACGCCGCACCAGCAGGTCCGCCAGCGCGACCAATTCGATCATCCGCCGATGCGGCAGGTCCGGCAGCGCCTGCGCCGGCGAGCCGTGAAGCCAGATGGCGTCGCGGATCATGTCCGGCATCTGCCAGTGCTCGGCCAGATGCTTGCCGACGGTCATGTGATCGAGCCCGATCACGCGGCGCTCGACGTCGGCGATGTTGACCTGGTGCTGTTCGGTCAGCTCGATGACGCGCTGATAGCTCTTGGGTAAAAGATGTTCGATCGCGAGCTTGCCCACGTCATGCAAAAGACCGCAAACGAACGCCTCGCCCGGCGGAATGTTCTTGAGGCGCGGATGCGCCGCGGCGATCAACTCGGCGGCGACGGCGACGGCCAGACTGTGACGCCAGAACGCCGCCACGCTGAAACCCGAAGCCGTATGCGCTTCGCCATTGCCGGTCTCGTCCGCGAAAACCTCGAGCACCTTGATGGACAGGACGGCATTGCGGATCGCCTCGAAGCCGAGCATCAGCACGGCCCGGCCGACGGTCGTGACCGATTCGTTGAGGCCCTTTTCAGCGGTGCGGCAGAGCGACAGAACCTTGGCGGTCAGCGCCTGGTCGGAGGCGACAAGCTCGATGACCTGCTGGGCATCGGAGTCGTCGGCGCTGGTGACCTGAAGCAGGCGCGTGGCGACGGCCGGGAGCGTCGGCAGCGCATCGAGCTGCTGCAGAATCAGCTCCAATCGATCGGCGCGCTGTGCTTCGCGAGTGTCCATGAGAAATGCTGATAGGGCGATTTCGTGAAGTGGTGACGTCTTCAAATCGCGGGATCACCACTTCGCCATATCGCCCTGTGAATCAGTTCATCTCCAGCAGGTTCGTGATCGTCCCCACGAGCTTGTCGATGTTGAAGGGCTTTTTGACGAACTCGTCGGCGCCGCTGGCGATCAGCTCGTTGATCTCATCCTGGTTGACGACGCCGGAGACGATGATGATCTTCGTGTCGGCGAACTCGGGGTTCTGGCGGATGGTGCGGCAGACGACGTTGCCGTTGATGTCCGGGAGCATGAAGTCCAGCAGGATCAGGTCGGGGTGGAACTGGTGGGTGAGGACGCCGGCGTCGTAACCGGTGCTGGCGGTCTTGACGTCGAATCGCCCGTCGCGCTCCAGCACGTCGACGAACAGCTCGACGATCTGCTCATCGTCATCCACGACAAGCACCCGCCGCTTGCCTCCGTCGAGGCGGTCGAGCGGAATGGCGTTGTCACGCATGAAACGGACGAGTTCCTCGCGCGGAATCCGCCGAAAGCGCGACCCCGGCACGCGAAATCCCCTCAGTCGCCCGGCATCAAAGCAGCGAATGATCGTCTGCTGCGAAACCTGACAAACCTCCGCCGCCTCACCGGTCGTGAAGACCTGCTTGGTACGCAATTCACCTGGTGTTTCGTCGGCCATCCCGTCGCCTCCAACCGCCCTTCCAGTGGGCCTATGTGGTTCAGTCCGTTTATTTAACCCAAATTGACTATATTAACTATTTTGACATCGGTCAATCCCATCGCGCCCTTTAAGGCGCGGGCGGGTGACGGGTCAAAGACGAAGTATGAATTGCGCGGACTACGTGGAATTAACCATCGATTGGACACACAGATGTATCGATGGTATAAAAATGTTGTTAAGCCCATACCCCTCGACCCCGGAGGGCGGTTGGGTCGCAGTTCCTGCGATCCGCCGCCTTTTTTATTGGGCGGAGCATCAGGTCGCCCTCGGGTTCAACCATGAAAAAACCCGCCGGCAGCGGCGGGTTGAATCGACGGATGATGTCCCGAAGCCATCAGGGCAGCGGCTTGATCGTCACGTTGCGGTACGACACCGCGTGGCCGTGGTCCTGGTATCCAATATGTCCGGTGCGCGGCAGGTCCTTCAGCGCGGTGTTGAACTTGTTGTCGCTGCCATCGGGGTTCTTGTGCGCCGTCGCCCATTCATCGAGATTCACTTCCAGAATCTTCTGCCCGTTGGCCGTCACCGTCACGATCGGCCCCTTGGCCCTGATGACCATCGTGTTCCATTCGCCCGGCTGCTTCACCACGTTCGCCGTCGGCGCCATCGCATCATAGAGCGCGCCGAAGTCGTGCTTGTCCGCATGATCCTTGCCGAACGAGTCGAGCACCTGGATTTCGAAGCCGTGCTGCACGGGGTCTTTCGGATCGGTGCGGAAGAACACGCCGCTGTTGCAGCCCTTGGTGGTCATCACTTCAAGCGACAGTTCGAAGTCGCCGTATGTGTCCTTCGTCCAGAGATATCCGCCGTTGGGCTGGAGCGACATTTCGCCGTTCTCGAATTTCCATCCGCCTTCCTTAAAGTCCCACTTTCCCGGATCGCCCATGTCGATCGCCGCCGCCTTCGTCTCCGCACGCGGCGAAGCATCGGCCTTCAGATCGCCCAGCGCCCATTGAATCCCGTCCAGATAGAACGCCATGATCGTCGGGTTCCACCAGATTTCCTCCCGGTGCCCGAGCGACGAATAGAACACGCGCCCTTCGCCGTACGACTTGGCCCACGCGATGGCGAAGTCGCCGTCGTGCCGGGCGATGCCGCCCTTGTTCATGTTCGTACGCGATGTGTCCATCGACAGCAGCACGCGCCGATCGCTGCGCGTGTATTCGTTGCCGAACTGATAGATCTCATCGGTGATGTCGAAGCCGGTCGCGCCGCTGAACGCCCGGCTCAAGGGATGCCCCGGCTCCTCGATGGTGACGCCGATCTTCTCGTGCCACGGATGCCCGTGAAACAATCCGCCGATCATCTTCGTGAACTCGGGCCACTGGCTGTTGGCGTCCGTCGCGGAGTGAAACCCGACAAGCCCCTTCCCGCCCGACACGAAATCGAGGAGACTCTTTTTCAGTAGCGCCTCCGCCGCATCCTTGTCGGCCGCGCCCAGCTTTTTTACATCCTCATCCGTCGGCTTGATCCACTGCCCCGTCGTGTTGCACAGCGCCACCGCATCGAACTGCGCCAGCGAATCGGGCGCGAACAGGGACAGATCATCACTGATGACCGTCTCGAAAGCGCCGGTCTTCTTGCCCATCTCGGCGATGGCCGCCGCCGTGTAGGGAATCGACGCATGCTTGTAGCCGGTCGCGCGCGTGAAGGCGAGCACCCGGCGCGGTTTGACGGGTTTGGCGCTCGCCGCAGCCGGCGCCGCCGCTTCAATCTTCGCCGCATCCTCCGGCTTGACCTGCGCGAACGCCAGCGAGGTGATGCACAACAAAACGCAAACGGCAAATTGACGGACGCGGTTCATGGCGGGCTCCGTGAAGAGAATGTCCAATGTCCGAGCACCAATGACCAAGGGAATGTTCAAAAAGCCAATGTCAAAATGAAAGGCAGCATGCCGTTCCTTCATTGGTCATCGGGGTTTGGTCATTGGTCATTCCTTTGATTAATTAATCGGCTTGATGTTCACATTGCGGAACTGCACCGGGTCGTTGTGACCGGCGAAGCCGAAGTGTCCGCTCAGGCGGTCGCGGCCCTTGAACTTGTCGATGGGGTAGTGCATCTTCGCCGGGTCGGCCTTGTCCAGATCGGTGTCGAGGATGATGAAACCGTTGAGCTCGACGGTGATGTGATGACCTTTGACGGTGACGGTCTGGTAGTTCCATTCGCCGACGGGTCGCTGGTAGCCCTGCAGCGCGGCGACCTGCGAGTAGGCCGAGCCGTGGAACTGGGCGGGGTGCAGATCCTTGTACTGCGGGGCGGTGTTGTCGAGCACCTGCAGTTCGCACATGCCCACATAAGCCGTGTCGCCCTGTCCGGGGTAACGGATGGCCAGCCCGTTGTTGCCGCCGGGGGGCAGGAGGAATTCGAGCGTGGCGACGAAATCGCCGTATTCCTTGTCGGTGTAGATGGTGCCGCCCTTGCCGGGTTTGCACATGAGCGTGCCCTGCTCGGTGACCTGGTAGTTATCGACGGGGCCTTTGAGGCCGGTCATGTCTTTGCCGTTGAACACGGGTTCGAACCCGCCGTCTTTCTCAGCCATGTCGCGCAGGAACTTGTTGGCTTCTTCCGCGGGGATTTCACGCAGGAAGACGTTGCGCCAGCGGATTTCCCCGCCGTGGGTCTGAAGCTGGATCGGGCCGTACATCGGCACGGGCAGATACCCGTCGGTCAGGTCCTTGCCCTTGCTGTAGTAGTTATGGAACGGGGCCTTGTCGACGACGAGCTGATCGTTGAGCCAGACGCTCACGTAGTCACCGACCATGAGAATGCGCAGATGATTCCACTCGCCGAAGGGTTTGTCGGCGAGGACGGAGGGATTCTTGCCGGGCCAGCTCGGCGGATTGTTCCACAGGCCGCCGGACCCCTTGTCCGCGCCGAGGTTCCACTTGCCGCCTTCCTTGGTGTAGTCCCAGATCTGCACCTGCGGCACGCCGCGCAGATACACGCCCGAGTCGGCCTGTGCGACGGTCTTGTAGTCGACGAGCAGTTCGAAGTCGCCGTAGTTCTTGTCGGTGGTCAGGTACAGGCCGTGCCCGTCATTGACCAGTTCGCCGTTGTCAACGGACCAGTGGGCCTTGATGTCGGCCTGGCTCTTTTCCTTTTTCTCCGCCAGTTTCTCGGGCGGGAGGGACAGGTAGCCGCGCGGGTCTTCGGTCGTTGCGCCCCACCAGCCGTCCAGGTCCTTGCCGTTGAACAGCGCGGTGAAACCAGCCGGCGGCTGATTGTCCGCCGCGTGCAGCGGGGCCAGGCATGAAAGCAGAATCACACCGCAGAACCAGATCGCATTTTTCATGATGAACTCCAGGGAGCTAGAGAGATCGCAGGCGGGATGGTCATTGTACAACGGCAATCAGGCGCCCGCCATTGCGGCGGACCGAGGCGGGTGGACTTATGTCCCCCCGCCTTGTTGCAGCGCGATGAACGCCTCCCAAAGGTCCTTGCGGATGTAGAGCGTCAGCACCACGCCCCGGCGGAGGCCGAAGAATTCGTGATGATGCGTCATCTCCAGCACCGGCTCCAGCACGCCGTCGATCCGCGGCCCGGCGATGACCAGGGGGGCCGACGCCAATTCCCCCGGCTCGCCCGGCGCCGCCGCGAAATACCCCACCTTCGCAAACCCGTGCAGATAAAACGGCAGCGGCCAGTAGTTGCCCTCATCGTAAAGCCGAATCGGCAGGTCGCGCTGCTCCTTCGTGAGTGCGGCGATCTGCCGGCAGCGCTCCGCGAGTCGGCGCACATCGCGACCGGGATGCGCATAGACCCAGGGATTGCGCGCATCCGTGTGGAACCGGAAGTTCGTCGCATACGCCTGCTGCGCAAGCTGACCGAAACCGGCTCCGAGCGCGAGGACGATGATCACGCGCAGCGGCAACATCCGCAGCTTCCGCACGATGACGACGGCCGCGATGCCGCCGAGCACCATCATGCCGTGATAAAAACCGAGCAGACACCACGGCGTCTTGTACGGAATCGCCGAGTACATCAGCGCCAGCATCAGCGTGTACACCGCCACGAACCGCGCCCGCGGCCGGTGCTCGATGCTCAAGCCCCACCCGGCGAAAGCAATGACCCATCCCGCCAGCGACAGCACGACGATGAACGCTTCGCTCCACCACGGACCCGCCGCGGGGTGATGCCAGATCAATAGATCAAAGTACCAGTGCCACGGATGATTGTGCACCGCCTCGCCGCCGCCGCCGCCGACCTGACCGGACCCGATCGACAGCCACGAAAAATACGTGCGGACCGAATCGAGCGGACCGGCCATGTTCGTGAAGAACGAGGAAAAGAGCGTCACCGACACGATCATCGCCGCGGCGACCGCCGCGCCGAGGTGCGCCGGTTTCCACGCGGCGGGGTGGTACGGATCGCGCTTGGAAAAGTGCGTGGCAATACCGGCGACGATCATGGCGATCCATACCAGCAGGCAGGTCTCTTTGGTGGCGTGCATGAGTCCGACGCTGACGCCGCAGGCGATGGCCCATGCGAATCGCGGCTCGCGCAGATATCGCCAGGCCGTGAAGATCGCGGAGGCGGAAAAGAGCACGAGGAGCATTTCATGAATGTAGTAGCGGCTGTAGAAGCTCATCGCGGGGCTGATCGCGCAGGCGAGGGCGGCGATGATGGCGGGCCAGAACCCCAGGCCGCGCGCGGCGAAGAGCGTGATGACGACCAGGAGCGATCCGGCCACGGCGGACACGACGCGGAAGAACGCCTCATCCGTCTGCGCGAACGATTTCGCCGGACTGATCCATGCGAAGGGCAACGTCGCGTACGGCAGCGCCGGGCCGTGAAATTCATGCGGGTCGTAGACGTAGCGTCCGTCCCGCCAGAGCGCGGCGAATTTGACGGCGTTGACCGCCTCGTCGCCGTGCATCGGGCGGGCGTCCAGATCGGGGAAGCGCAAAAAAACCGCCGCGAAGATGACGGCAATCATCGCGGCGGAAGTGATCAGGCGTGTGGTCATCACGCGTTCATTCTACGGGAAACAGGCCGCAAGCGACCCCGCTAAATTCACTGGGGCTTGCGGGCGAAGACTTCGACTTCCGCGTAGTGGTTCTGATCGTCGGCGGTCGAGCCGTTGGACCAGAGACGCACATAGCGGGCGACCTTGCCGTCGACGGGGGCCAGTTCGCCTTCGAAGTTCTCGAAGTATTCGTAGTTCTTGCCCACGCCGAAGCCGGAGGAGTTGTCGTTGTCGTTGTTGAAGACGGTCGTGACGTCTTTCTCGAACTTGGGATCATCGCTGACCTGCACGACGACATCGCGATACACGCGGGGGTCGAGGTGGTTATGCCAGAAGAGGATCGCGTAGATCTGGTAATCCTCGCCCAAGTCGATCTGGACCCACTGCTTGCCCGGCGCCAGCTCGACGTATCGGCCGTCGAGCGCTTCCTTGTCGCCGTCGGTGACGAGGTCGAGACTGCCGATGATGGGGTTGGCGTCGGAGCTGGTGACGGGCTTATTGAGCGCGACGTTGGTCAGACCCTTGGGGGCCATGAACGGTTCGCGCGGCTTGCCGTGGCGCTTGCGGTCGATGTTCACGCCCTCGGGAATCTCCTTGGGCGTCCCGGCGAAGACGGGATTGGGCAGCTCGATCTCGAGCTCGGCCAGCTCTTCCTTGCCCGCGGGCTTGGGGGCCTCGGCGGCGGGCGCGGGGGTTTCGGACTTGGGGGCCTCGGCGGCATGTTCATGCTCGGTCGCCGTCGGCGCCTGCGCATGCTCGTCGCCGTGTTCGGCCGGCATGGGCTTGGTGTTGACGGTCATGACCAGCACGACCGCCGCGATGACGATCAGCACGCCGATGCCGATCGCCACAGCCGGTCCGCCGCCGCCGCCGGGATTGCCTTGTTCATTGCTCATAAGTCGATACCTTTCATCTGTGCGTCGAAATAACCGCGGTTTTGCGTGGGAATTACCGGAGGCCCAGTCGGCCCAGAATCACAGAGTATACGTGAATCACCGCCACCGCGACAAGTGCCAGACCGGCGTAGCGATGGATGGCGATCATGCGTTCGATGTCGTGCGTGCCGAGGAGGGGGAGCATGTTGATGAGCATCGTGGCGAGCACGACGAAGCCGGCGATGAGCATCAGCCAGAAGGTCAGCTTGGTGAGGCAGGAGAAGCGCGCCGGTTTCGTCGGCGTCGCCTCGCTCGAGTCACATTTGGAGCCGGTGCAGCACTCGCTTCGTGCCGCGCCGCCCCAGGTCAGCGCGATCAGCGCGAAGGCGACGACGAACGCCCCCGCCGCCATCAGGTGCAGCCACAGCGCCCAACCGCCCATGAATCCGACGGTCAGCACCGTGTAGAACGACGTGGCCGCGAGCACGAGGATGGTGACCATCAGCGCCAGGTACAAGAGCCGCTCCCACCAGTTCCACCGCGGCCGACGACCCAGCGACTTGCCGCGCTGCGCCAGCGCCACGAACAGATGCAGCACGAGGAAGACGGCGACGGCGATGAGCGTGTAGGTGATGGTTTGAGCGTACATGCGGCGACCTCACGAATCCTTGCGGCACCGGCCCGGCGCCCACCAGCGCATCATCGCCGACAGCGCCGACAGCAGCACGGCCGCCAGCACCACGCCGACGACGCCCAGCGCGACGGTGGCGATCGTCTTGAACTTGCTGCGCGCCTCAAACGACTGCTCCCAGGCGGCGAGGAGCTTCGCGTCCTGACCCTGAAGCTCGTGCATGACGAGCGTCGGCGGGTTGGGATCGGGCGCGGGGCCGACGGCGGCGACAGTGCTGTAATAGATGGGCTTGCCCGGGCCGTGACATTCCATGCAGCCGGTCGCGCCCAGCGCCTGTCGGGCCGGGCGGACATCGTGGCCGAACGACCAGCGGTACGGATTGGCCGCTTCATTGTCGAAGCTGACGATCGTCTTGCCGTCGTCACTGAGCTTGTAGGCCCGGCCCCCGCTGACGTAGACGGGCGTGGCGTCGGGCGCATCCTTGGCGAGCGTCCCCAGCGCCTTGACCAGCGCCGCGTTGAACTGCTCCACCGACTTCGTCGCGGTCAGCTTGTCGAGCTTGGCCTTCTCGTCGGCGGTGAGCTGATCGTCGGTCGCCTTGGAGCGTTCTTCGCCGAGGGCTTCGGTGCGGTCCTTTGATGAAAGTTTGACCGCGACGACTTCCGCGCGGAAATCCTTGCGGACGCGCAGCGGGCTGCGCAGTTTGCCGTACGCGGTGTCGGGGTCGAGGGGCGTGATCCTGTTGTCCTTCATCTCGCCCCAGAAGGCGGGCCAGACGATGCGCTGCGGGTGGATCAGGCCGTCGTCGCCCTTGGCGAAGACCGGCTCGCGAATCAGCGGCATGTCGTCATCGGTGCGGGTCTGCGACATGGTGCCGAGCTGATGTGCCATGGCGGTCTTGATCGCCATCGCCGTGTCGCCGGGGCGCGGACCGGCATGGCAGGTCGTGCAGGCGATGCGGTCAAAATGCACCGGCGGCAGTCCCTTGTGCACGAGCTTGGGCGAGCCGAGCCGGCCGGTCTGGTGACAACCCATGCAGGTGAGCGAATCGACCTTCACGCCGGCGTGGTCTTCTTCGCCCTTGTAGCCGCGCACCGTGTCGTGCGCGATGCCATTGCGATGGCAGTCCACGCACATCAGCCCCGCCTTGATGTGCACATCGCCGTCGTGCGTCCAATCCTCGCCGGCATTGGGCCCGACGCGCTGGACGGTGTGGCACTGATAGCACTGATTGTTCGTCGGCTTGCGGATCACATCGAAGAAGACGCGTTTTTCCGCGTCGAACTTCGTCAGGTCATAGTTGGCTTTTTCGCCGTCGGCGGTTTTCGTCGCCTTGCCCAGTCCGATCGACTCCATCGACGCCGCCTCGTAGTCGCCCTTGCCGACGCGTTCGTTCCATGTGTCGAAGCTGAAGCGGTGCGAATTGTCGTGACAGATGAGGCAGTCGATGACGAGCGGAGCGGCGGGCTTGGCGTTTTCACCTTCGGGTTTGGCGAACAGCGTGCCGGCTCCGCCGCCGGGGATGAATCCGCCAAAGGTCTTGGTGAAGGTTTCGGGCGTGATGCCCAGGTCGGCGGGTTTGAACGTGCCCTTCCATCCGCGATAGGACAGCGGGATTTGCGAGCCGGTGCGTGCATCGGTCCAGATCCAGGGCTCCCCCGGCCGGCCGGGCGTCGCGCCTTCGAGCGCCGCATTGAAGTGATACCCGTGCGAGATCGTCGCGTAGTCGTGGCACTTGCCGCAGGTATTGGCGGGCGAGTACGGCGGCGGGTTCTCCGCGGCGGGGTCGATCTGCCGCTTCTGCGCATCGTAAAGATGGATGTTGTGCACGAACTGGCTGCGGCTGTCGGTGCGCTCGAAGTTGCTGGCCCAAGCCGCGGGGGCGATGAGCAAGAGCAGCGCGGTCCATGCCAGACACCGGGTCGTGGTGGTTTGCCTCGTTTGCATGCGCGTCAGACTCCGAACCGGGGGAAGCGGGCACAACGATGCGCGGTGTGCCATTGTCCGCCAACGCGGCTGATTTTGCAACCGTTCGCCGCCTCGCGACCCCGCCGGTAATTCCGTATCATGATCGACCCCACCGGAAGGAAATCGCCATGATTCAAAGCTGCGTGACCATCAGTCTGGTCGAACAAGCCCGCGGCGGACCGTTCGTTTTCTGGGACGATCTGGCGGACGCGATCGCCAAGGCGTCCAAGCTCAAGTACGACGCCGTCGAACTGTTCGCGCCGGGGCCCGATGCGGTCAAGGCGTCGGACCTGGCGAAGATGCTCGAAGATCATGCGCTGGCGCTGGCGGCGGTCGGCACGGGTGCGGGGTGGGTCATTCACAAACTTCAGCTCTGCGATCCCGATGAGAAGAAGCGCACGCTCGCCATCGACTTCATCAAGACGATGATCGACTTCGGCGGCCCGCTGGGCGCGCCGGCGATCATCGGGTCGATGCAGGGACGCCACGGCGGCGATGTCGATGAGATGACCGCGATGTGCTACCTGGGCGAGGCGCTGCAGGAATTGGGCGAGCACGCGGCGGGGTACGACGTACCGCTGATTTACGAGCCGCTCAATCGCTACGAGACGAACCTGATCAATCGGCTCGTCGACGCGTCGGATTTTCTGGGCACGCTCGACACGCTCAACGTGCGGCTGCTGGCGGATCTGTTTCACATGAACATCGAGGAGCAGGACGTCGCGGGGGCGCTGCTGGAAGCGGGCGGGACGGTGGGTCATGTCCACTTCGTCGACTCCAACCGCCGCCCCGCCGGCTGCGGGCACACGATCTTCGAACCCATCGTCGCGGCGCTGCGGCAGATCGGCTACGAGGGCTATGTCAGTGCCGAGGCCCTGCCGTATCCATCACCGGAGGAGGCGGCCGAGCTGCACATGCTCGCATATCAGAAGTATTTCCCGCCGGGGGAGGAGTGAGAAACCGGGAGTTGGGAGCCGAAGAGAGGCACGCCGCGAGCGGCATCGCTGAACGGAGGACGGGGTCAGTTGGGTTCGGTCGTGATGGGGGGTTCCTTTTCTTCGCCGGTCAGGGTGGATTTGACCTTTTCGTAGGTTTGCTCGGCATCGTCGAGGGCCTGGGTCATGCCAGCCTTGGCTTCGTCCCATGCTTGGCCGGTCGTATCTTTGAGCTTGGCGAGCTTCTCGGCGGCGGCGGCCTTCTGAATCTCCAGTTGCTCGCGCATCTTCCGCCATGACGACTTGGCGCTGTCGGACAATTCGCTCGTCTTGTCGGACGCCTTGTCCTTGAGCGCATCAATCTTGTCGCTCAGCTCGGCGAGCTTGACCTTCGCGGCGGCGATGAACTCGTCCTTTTTCTGATCGGCGTACTTGGCGGTCGTCGTCACGGCTTCGCCGACTTCCTTCTTGACGTCGTCGGCGGTGACCTTCGGTTCGGTCGGCTCCGCAGCGGGCGACTCCGCGGCAGGTTTGGGTTCCGCAGCGGGGGCCTGCGGTGCGGGCGGTGCGGGGGCGGGTGGCTTGTTGCATCCGACGAGCATCAACGCGATGAGGCAACTGAGGGCAAGGAGCGCTTTCATGGTGAACCTCCGATGGAAAGTTCAGGGATGGCCATCCCTGAACATTCGGCTTTTGATTGATCATAGAAGTATTCGACGCATACATACGCCGGCGGGATGATCGCGATTGCCGAAAGTGGGACATCTTCGCGGATTTGTTCGATTTCCGGCAATCGAGCGGCGGGGCGATATGATATGGGCATGGGAACGGATGCCCCCGCCAATGCCTGTGCGCTGCTGGATGAACTGGGCGCGACGTATGAGCGCGACACGCCGCTGGGGCCGCTGACATGGTACGGCGTCGGCGGGGTCGCCCGGACGCTGGCCCACCCGGCGAACACCGAACAACTGGCTGCCCTCGTCGAACGCTGCGCCGCAGCTTCGATCCCGGTGCATGTGCTGGGCAAGGGGGCGAACCTGCTCGTGCCCGAAGGCGTCGTCGAGGGCATCGTCATCGTGCTCGACGCCCCGCCCTTCCGCACGTTCGCCATCGACGCGACGCGCATCATCGCCGGCGGCGGGGCGGACCTGGAACGCATCATCACCGCCAGCGTCCGCGCGGGCCTCGCCGGTCTCGAAGGACTGGCGGGCATCCCGGCGAGCGTCGGCGGAGCGGTCCGCATGAACGCCGGGGGCGCGTACGGCGAAATCGGCCCGTATGTCGAATCCGTCACGGCCATCGAACCCGACGGCCGCATCGTCACGCTCGACCGCGCGCAGCTTCAATTCACCTACCGGCACTCGAATATCGGTGAGCGATTCATCGCGGCGGCGACGTTCGCGCTGAGCCCGACCGATGATCAACCCGCCCTGCGCGAGAAGCTCAAAAGCGTCATGGCGTACAAAAAGAACTCGCAGCCGATGGCGGCCTCGTCGGCGGGCTGCGCGTTCAAAAACCCGAAGAAAGTCAGCCCCAAAGGCGCCGGTCAACTCATCGACGAAGCTGGGCTCAAGGGCCTGCGCGTCGGCGGGGCGGAGGTGTCGAACGTACACGCCAACTTCATCGTGCTGCATCCGGGCGGGGCGGCTTCGGATGTGCTGTCGGTGATGGACGAGGTTCAGAAGCGCGTGGCGGCGCATCACGGGATCGCATTGGAGCGGGAGGTGGTGGTCTGGCCGACGAATGAGGGGGCGGCGTAGCGGGGTGTGCGGTTCGGGGTATCGATCATGAGAGGGTCACGACGGTGAACGACACATTGACGGTGCTGGTGCTGGGCGGCGGACCGGACCGGGAGCGGGACGTCTCGCTGGTCAGCGCGGCGGCGGTGGCGGCGGCGCTGCGCAGCGGCGGGTATCAGGTGATCGAATCCGACATCGGGCCGGGCAATGAATCGGCGCTGGACGGGAAGTTCGACGTGGTGTTCCCGGTATTGCACGGCAAATGGGGCGAAGGGGGCGCGCTTCAGCGGATCATGGAGATGCGGAAACTCAAATTCGTCGGCTGCGGATCGCGCGCGGCTTCGACGGCGATGGACAAATACGCATCGAAACAGGTGGCGGAAAAGTCAGGCGTGCCCACCGCCCCGTATCAACTGTTGGGCCCGAGCACGCCGATCGCCCTCGACGCCCCGATGGTCATCAAGGCCCTGACCGAAGGCAGCAGTTTCGGCATGGCGATCTGCCCGACGCTCGAGGAAGCGGTCGCGGCGCGGAAGGAGATGGTCAGCCATTTTGCCTTTCAGATGGCTGAAAAGTACATCGCTGGTCGCGAGCTGACCGTCGGCATTGTCGACGACAAGGTCCTGCCGCCGATCCAGATCGTGCCCAAGGCCAAGTTCTACGACTATCACGCCAAGTACAAGGCCAATGATACCGATTACCTGTTCGACATCGACCTTCCGCCGGAGGTGATCGAGTCGATCAAGGGTTATGCCATGACGATGCACCGGGCGATCGGCTGCCGGCATCTGAGCCGGGTGGATTTCATGGTTGATGCCGACGCCCGCCCGTGGTTTTTGGAGATCAACACGATGCCGGGGTTCACGGACCATTCGCTGGTGCCGATGGCGGCGCGGCGGTCGGGAATGGAGATGGGGGCGTTATGCGACCGATTGGTTCGGCTGGCGCGGGAAGGATGAATTTGCCGATATGAGATTCGGACACGTTGGAGCGCCGGAGGATTGTGCGCGCCGGTTTTATCGGAAGGACACGACGACATGGGTTGGTTTTTAGGTTCCAAACCGCAGAAGAAGAAAAAGCCCGCCGCCAAAAAGAGCACGGGGAAACGCGAGCCGTGGGACCCGGCCAAGACGCTGCGGGCGGTTCGGGCCGGCGTCTGGGTCGTGCTCGTCGGCGGGGCGGCCATCGGATGGGTGCTCGGGCAAAAGGCCCTCAAGCAGCACATCGCCGCCACGAAAGCCACCATGCCGATCGTCGATCTTCATGACGCCCCGGTCTGGATGCCGCCGACGGTGGCGGATCACCTGCGCAGCATCGTCGCGTCGGGCGTGGAACCCGATCCGTTCGATCAGGCGTCGCTGGCGAATGTCGTCGGCGACCTTCAGGAAAGCGCCTGGGTCGAGCATGTGCAGCGCGTGCAGCGTCTGCCCGGCGGGCGCATCGAAGTGATCGCCTCCTACCGCCGGCCCGTCGCATTGATCGAATCGGGCGACGGGTATCACCTCGTCGACGGGCGCGGCGTGCTGCTGCCCCTGACCTACCCGGCGGACAAGGCGGCGATGCTCGGACTGCCGATGATCCGCGGCGTGCAGCATGCGCCGCCGCTGCCGGGCGATACATGGGCCGGGGGCGATGTGCGGGCGGGGCTGCGGCTGGGGCTGCTGGCGTACGCCGAGCCGTGGGCCAATCAGGTGCGCTCGATCGACGTGACCAACTACGGCGGGCGCATCGACCGGTCGGCGCCGCAACTGCTCATCGCGACGCGGCACGGACTGGTGCGATGGGGCCGCGGCATCGGCGAGGAGCAGTTCTACGAGCCGCCGGCTTCGACGAAGCTCGCGCACGTCGATCTGATCATGCGCAAGTTCCACACCATCGACGCCGGCGGACAAGTCGTCGACGTGTTCGGCGACTCGGTCGTGACGCATCCGATCGCCGAGGCGCCGGAGCTGCGATACACTTCAGCACAGTGAGCGAATCGTTTCCGCATCGCGTGGTTTCCCGGCCGCTGGTCATGGGCTGGTGCGCCTGGCTGCTGGTCAGTTGGGTGTTGAATCTGGATGTGGTGTCGGCGCAGTGGCTCACCGAGCCGGCGATCGAACCGGCGGTGCGCGGGCTGATGCAGTCGATCATGATCGGATTGGGGCTGCTCTGGCCGGTGTGCCGATTGAGCATCGCGGTCGACGATCCACCGGGCATCGCGACGGCCGTCGACCTGGCGACGTTACTGATCATCGTGCAGCCGGTGCTGTGGCTGGTGCGGCTTCAAGCGGGCTGGACGCTCGACCGCACGCTGCTCATCGACGTGACGCTGACGGTCTGGGCGGCGGCGGCGGGACTGTTCATCTGGGCCGGCCGCATGAGCGCGAGCAACGCCGGTCGATCGGGGGCGATGGCGGCATGCGTCGGGCTGATGATCGGCGGATGGTTCGTTACGCTGCTGACGGGCATCGCCGAACCGGCGAGCTGGTCGCCGCCGCATATGCTCTGGGCCCTGACGCGGGAGATTTCGGTCGATGAGGCCCGCGCGGAGGCGGGGCGGCTGGTCGTGCTTTCGGCGGGAGTGGCGATTGCGTGGCTGGTGATGTTGATTCGGTATCGCCCCGCCGCTCAAACAGGGGTATAGTGTTCTCTGGCGGCGTCAAAGGTGACCCGTCTCGGTTGAAGCTTGGAGCAATGATTCATGGATTTCATCACCGCCGACGAAAAAGCCCAGATTGAGGCGCGCCTCAACGATCTGATCGCCCACCGCCCCGTCATCTCGCAGCGCATCGCCGAAGCGCGTGCGCTCGGTGACCTCAAGGAAAACGCCGAGTACCACGCCGCCCGCGAAGACCAGGGACTCGAAGAAGCCGAGATTCGCCGGCTCGAGCAGCGGCTCAAGACCGCTCAGGTCGCCGACGACGTATCGGTCCCCGAAGACATGGTCTTCCTCGGCGCCGTCGTGAAGCTGCGCGACACGGCCAACGGCGACGAAGACCTCTACAAACTCGTGGGCGAAGCGTCGGGCAATTTCGACATGGAAGTGATCGAAGTCACCGTGACGAGCCCGATGGGCGAAGCGCTGATGAAAGCGCGCGTCGGCGAAGTCGTGAAAGTCGACCTGCCCCGCGGCATCAAGCGCTTCGAAATCATCGAGCTGATCTGACCCTTTTGCATCACAACCACTGCCCAACGAGCGGCGCGGCCTCCGCGACCTACTCGGCGGCGCGACCGGCTTTGAGCATGCTCAACGTGTCGGCGCGCGCCGCGCCCGTCGCCGGGTAGAGCGCCGCCAGCGCCGCGACGATCATCGTGATCAGCACGCCGCTGACGAGCATCCGCATGGGCAGCACCAGCGGGACGACGTAGCCGAGCACCTCGGCGGACAGATGATTGGCGCAGACGCTCAGTTGCAGTCCCCCGGCCGTGCCGACGAGGGCGGCGACGATGCCGATGAGCATGGCTTCGCCGAGCACGAGGCGGAGCAGCGCCCCGCGCGTGAGCCCCAGACTGCGCAGCACGCCGAATTGCCATCGCCGGCTCCGCACCGACGCGACGATCGTGTTCGTCACGCCGATCGCCGCCACGCCGATCGCCGCCAGCGCGATCGTGCTCATCAGATCCAGTAGCTGCCCCAGCGCCTTGTCGACCCCGCGCTTGATCCGCCGCGCGTCCGCCGCGAGCAAGCCCCACGCCCCGAGTTTCTCCCTTAGCGCCTTCTCCACATCGCCCTTGTTGAGTTTCGCATCGACGTTGGCGGTCATCAGAAAAATGCGCTGCGTGCCGAAGTCGCGCTTGACGTCCTCGAGCGTCGTGATGGCGCCCGCGGCGGTGAAGCGGTCGAACTCGCGATTCATCTCGAAAATCCGCACGATCATGTCGATGCCGACGGAGCGGACGACGCCGGCGATGATGTAGTCGACCTTGCCGTTGAGCGGGGTGTCGAGCGTGATCACATCGCCGACGCCAAGGCCCTTCACGCGCTTGTAGTGTTCGGAGACGATGACATGATGGCCCATCGCCAGCATCTTCCGCGCGCTGTCGGCGTCGCCTTCGATGTATTCGAGTTCGATCATGGCGGGCGGATCGCCGGGTTTGCCCGAGCCGAACGCGCGGTTGGTGTCGAGGCCGAAGAGAATCGTGCCTTCGGGCATCTTGATGAACCCGCCGAGGCCGAAGATGTTGGCGGCCAGCGCCGGCGACACCATCGCCATCGGCAGCACGCCCGGCGGCGAAAATTCGTCGAGTGTCTGAAGTTTGGCGACCTGGTCTTCGTCGAGCCCCATCGGCGCGGCCAGAAGCATGTCGGGGAATTTCGTGGGCAGCGCCCAGCCAGTCGCCATCGACCGTCCGTGCGTCTGGAGCACCACCAGCGCCAGCAGGCCGACCATCAGCCCCGCCGCCGTGCCGGTCGTCCGCCAGAGCCCGCCCGAAAGCTGCTGCCTCAAGAGCGTCGGCTCGATCGCCACGATCTTCGCCATCAATCCCGACAACGCGCGATCCACCACCATCACCACCAGCGGCGTCACGCCCACCAGCCCCACCATCAGACTCGGCAACCCGATGAACAGATGCACATACATCCGCACGGACCGGTCGATGCCCGGCGTGAAGACGATCAACGGATCGACGCAGAGCAGCAGTGCGCCCGCCGCGATGACGATGCCCGTGACTCTTCCGCGGCGCGGTCGGCCGGCGGAGGTCAGGGCGGCGAGCGTGTCGGCCGTGCTCGCTGACCATGCGGGAATGAATGAAGCGATGAGCGCCGCGAGAATCGTCCCGCCCGCGCCGTAGATCGCGCCGCCGCTGCTGAACACCGCGCCCGCTGAAAACAGCTTCGGATACATCCACGCGAGCAGACTCACCCAAAACAATCCCAGCGGCACACCCGCCGCTGCGCCGATCGCCGCCAGCACCACGCCTTCGCCGATGACCAGCCGTCCGACCTGCGATTTGAGCGCCCCGATCGCGCGGAGCATCGCCAGTTCGCGTGTCCGCTCGCTCACGCCCATCGTCAGCGCCGAGAACACGATGAACACCGCCGCGATCATCGACAGCGTGCCGCCCAGATAGCTGAGCAAGGTCAGCGCCTCGAAGTTCGTGTCGAAGTTTTTCTGGCGCGTCGCGGCCGTCTCGATGCGCAGCATCGCCTCCGCGTGCGCCTTGCTGAACGCCGCGGCGAAGGCGTCGGTGTCTACGTCGCCCTTGAGGTCCACGTCGATTTCACTGAACCGGTTCGGCTCCTTGAGCCAGTCGCGCAGCGTGGCGATCGGCAGATACACGCTCGGCGGGCCGAAGCGCATCATGTCCGGCCGGCCCAGCACGCCGATGACCTTCAAATGCAGCGCCCCCGTTGGACTCGGCACGCCGAGGATGTCGCCGACTTTCACGTTGAGCTTCTGCGCGACCTGCTCCTCGACAACGGCCACATCGCGATCATCATTGTCGAACCACCGCCCCGAAGTCAGCGCGCTGATGGACGTGTCCGCCGGCGCGTCGATGGAGAGCCCGATCAAACTTGCCGGCCGATCGCGCACCGGTTCATCGTTGGCGTCAAGCAGCGGGCTCACGGAGATGAGGCGTGCGTTGATCCGCCGCACGCGCGGGTCGTTGCGGAGTTCGTCGGCGATCGCGCCGTCGATGAGCACGCCGCGGGATTGATCGGGGCGGATGACCATGTCGGTCGATCCGTACATCGAGCCGAGAACCGTGTAAGCCGCCGCCCGCAGCGAGGCGAACGCGCTGGTCAGCGCGGTGACGAGACTGACCGCCACGGCGATCGCGGCAAATGTCAGCACCGCCCGCGTGCGGTGATGCTGCAAATGACGCTGGATGAGATGAGCGATGGCCATGGTGTTTTCTGTTTAGCGACGCCGCTCGCGGCGTGCTTCTCTTCACCGATCCCCAACCCCCGCCCCCCGATCCCCAGTATGCAGCATCGACTGATAGCGCTGCGCCAGCGCGGCCGGGCCGTCGACGGACGCCGTGTCGAAGCGGTCGACGATGCGTCCGTCGGCGATGAAGATCACTTGTTTGGCCCATGCCGCGACGCTCGGTTCGTGCGTGACCATCAAAATCGTCACATGGTCCTTCTCGCACAGATCGCGCAGGAGTTGGCAGACGACCTGACTGGCGGCCGAGTCGAGATTGCCGGTCGGTTCGTCGGCGAGAATCAGGTCGGGCTGGGTGATGAGCGCGCGCCCG
Source organism: Planctomycetota bacterium (assembly GCA_016125255.1). Classification (NCBI taxonomy): domain Bacteria; kingdom Pseudomonadati; phylum Planctomycetota; species Planctomycetota bacterium. Next base: position 43,521 of record WGMD01000005.1, read on the forward strand.
ATGGCGACGCGCTGCTGTTCTCCTCCGCTCATCGCCTCGGGCCGATGATCGACGCGATGGGCCAGACCGAGCTTCCGGAGCATCGCCTGCGCCTCGTGCAGGACGCCGTCACGCGACGCCCCGCCGAGGCGCAATGGCAGGGCGACGTTTTCGACGGCGCTGAGCGTGGGGATCAGATTGAAGCTCTGGAAGATGAGCCCGATATGTTTGCGGCGAAAGAGCGTCAGCTCCTTGTCGTTCATCTTGGCCAGGTCCTGATCAGCGACGCGGATGCTCCCGCGGTCGGGCGAAGTCAGACCGGCGACCAGATGCAGCAGCGTGCTTTTGCCGGACCCGCTGGCACCCATGATGGCGACGAAGTCACCCTGCTGCACTTCAAGGTCCACGCCCGCAAGCGCTTCGACGCGGCGGCCCCCTTGTTCAAACGAACGCGCGACCTGTTGCACCACCAGTGGTTTCACGCCTACATCCTATTCAATCCGCATCATCGGCATACGCCGCGCGAACCGCATCGGTTCACATTCGCCGCCCAAAACTACTTTTTGCCGTATTGCCCGGTTGCGTTTGCCGATACAATGGGCGTGTGGGAATTACGTAGTGTCAATGGGTCAACCGTATGAAGCTGACCGTATGGGGTTGTCGCGGATCCATCCCAGTCCCCGGCCGGCACACGGTCCGGTACGGGGGGAATTCCAGTTGCTATGAAGTGCGCAGCAGCGGCGGCGAACTGCTCGTGCTCGACGCCGGGTCGGGCATCCGCGAGCTGGGCCGGTCGCTCGCCTCCCACCGGCGCGTGCAGGGTCACATCTTCGTGAGCCACACGCACTGGGATCACATCATGGGCTACCCCTTCTTCACCCCGCTCTTCCACGCCGGCAACCGCTTCTCGATGCTCGGCGCCCCGCAGGACGTTTACGATTTCCGCACGCTCATGAGCCGGCAGATGGATCACGCCTACTTCCCCGTGCGGCTCGAAGACCTGGCGGCGACGCTGACGTTCGAGAACATCGGCGAAGGCGAGTACGAGATGGGGCCGTTCCGCGTCCGGACCAAGTGGATGAATCACCCCGTCGCCTGTCTGGGGGCACGCATCGAATGCGACGGCCATGTCCTGGTGTATACGGGCGATCACGAACAATACCACGGCGTCGACGAAGCGCGCAACGGCGAGATCGTCGAGTTCATGCGCGATGCGGACCTGGTGATCTGCGACGGTATGTACACGCAGGCCGAGTACGAAACGCACGTCGGCTGGGGCCACGCTTCGATGGAGCACTTCATCGAAACCGCCCTCGCCGCCGACGCCCGCCGTCTGCTCATCTCGCATCATGAGCCGACGCGCAGCGACGATGAACTCGACGAACTGACCGCCCACTTCCAGGCCCAGCTCGCCCGACACCGCCTGCCTCTCGAAGTCGACTTCGCCATCGAAGGCCAGCGCCTCGATCTGTCCGCCGGCGCCCTGGCCGCAAGCGCCTGATCGGGGATCGGGGGTTGGAAAGTCGCATCAATCGAAGCGTGTCCGTGCCCCCGTTTAGCGTTGCCGCTTCCTGCCGTGAGCCGGTCGAACGGGTGGCGGGTTTTTGCCTTACTTGACCCCCAGCTCATCCACCATCGCCCGGAACAGATTCGCCTGCTCCCGGCTGATGGTGAATTCCAAAGTCCCCATGTGCCCGACGATCTCGCCCGGCGCCGCCGCCAGCTTCTTGAGATTGTCGATGCTCAACTCCGCCTTGACCGTCTCGTCGTCCGTCCGTTCGCGCCGCCGGGTCGTCGGCACCGCACGCATCGACGAACTGTAATGCTTCACCGGGCAGACAATCGATTCCGCCCCGACGTTGAACACGATCTGCTCGACATCGCGATAGGCGATCCCCGTCGCGTATGTCTGAACATAAAGGTCCACGCTCGCCGGCGGCCCGCTACGTTCCTTGCCCTTGTAATGATCCGCCAGACTCAGCCAGTGACGCCGCAGCGTCCCGCCCTTGGTCGTTTGCATGGGCAGCACGCGCGAAGCGATCTCCGTCTCGTTCTCGTCGCCGTCATAGTCCTTGGCAAGGTAGTACGCCCGGGCATCCGCCTTGTCCTGCGTCTGCTGCTGAACGATCGCCTGCTTTTCCTGAACAAGCTGCTGGTTCTGCTGCTGCGCGACGCCAAGCTGTTTCTCCAGCTCGGCGACGCGGGCCTTGAGCGCCGCGTTCTCCTTGCGGAGCTGCTCGACTTCCGAATCGGCCGCGCGCACCGTCGCGCTCATGATCATCAGCACACAACATCCTGCCAGCAGCGTCCGTTGCATGAATCGCTCCTTAAGCCAGCGATGGTTCGAGCTTCTTGACGACGTCGACGAGTTCCGCCACGTGATCGGCTGAGGCCTTGAGCAGCTTGGCCTCGTTTTCGTCGAGCTTGATCTCCAGGATCTTCTCGACGCCGCCCGCGCCCAGCACGCACGGCACGCCGACGAACAGACCGTTGAGCCCGTACTCGCCGTCGCAGTAGCCGGCACACGGCAGAATGCGCTTCTTGTCCTTGACGATGGCTTCGACCATCTGAATCGTCCCGCTCGCCGGGGCGTAGTACGCGCTGGTGCCCATCAATCCGACGATTTCGCCGCCGCCCTTCTTGGCGCGTTCGACGATCTCATTGAGGCGCGCTTCGCTGATGAACTCCGTGACGGGGATGCCGCTGATGTTCGTGTAGCGCGGCAGCGGCACCATGTCGTCGCCATGCCCGCCCAGGAGGAGCGCATTGATGTCCTCGACGGAAAACCCCGTCTCCATCGCGATGAACGCCTTGTAGCGCGCCACGTCCAGACACCCGGCCTGACCGAGAATGCGATTCGTCGGGAACCCCGTCGCCTTCCAGGCCGTGTACACCATCGCGTCCAGCGGATTGCTGACGACGATCACGATTGACTCGGGGGCGTACTTCTTGATGTTCTCGCTGACGCTCTTGACGATGGCGACGTTCGTCTTGATCAGATCATCGCGGCTCATGCCCGGCTTGCGCGGAATGCCCGCCGTCACGACCACCACGTCCGAGTCAGCGATGTCCTTGTAGTCCGTCGTCCCGGTGATCTTCGCGTCGAAAAGCTCGATCGGGGCGGCCTGATACAGGTCGAGCATCTTGCCCTTGACGACGCCCTCGGCCTGCGGAATGTCCAGCACGACGATGTCGCCCAGTTCCTTGCTCGCCGCCCACACGGCGCAGCTCGCCCCGACGTTGCCGCCGCCAATCACCGAAATTTTCGCCCGTCGTGCCATGGAGGAATCCTTTATCTGGAGTGCTTTTTGATGTTGATGTCGAGTCCATCATGATAAATCCCCCGCCCGCTGTTGCAAGCCGGGGCGTAACCGCCGGGACGCGAAGCTCATCTTAGAGCCGGCACGCAACCCCGCCGGACTGCCAATGAAAGGCTCGATCCATGATCGCGACCCATACAAGCAGCGAATCGAATGCAGCGGCGTTAGGGACGCTTTTCACCTCGTTCGTACTCAACGATTCGCTGACGCTGCCCAACCGCATCGTCATGGCGCCGTTGACCCGCAGCATGGCGGGCCCCGGGCTTGTTCCCACGCAGACTTCCGCCGACTACTACGCCCGCCGGGCCGACGCCGGGCTTATCATCAGTGAAGCGACCATCGTCACACCCGATGGTCAGGGCTATCCCGATACGCCCGGCCTGTTCACCGAGGCGCAAGTCGACGGCTGGCGACGTGTCACGCAAGCGGTCCATGACCGCGGCGGGCGCATGTTCGCCCAACTCTGGCACGTCGGACGACTTTCGCATCCGCACTTCCAACCCGACGGGACGCTGCCGCTCGCCCCCTCCGCCGTCCCCGCGGCCGGCCGCATCAACCGCACGCGTGATCTGAACTACGGCCCGGTGCGCGAAGCGACGCGCGCTGACATCGACCGCATCGTCGCCGCCTTCGCCGACGCCGCGACCAATGCCCGCCATGCGGGATTCGACGGCGTCGAAATCCACGGCGCCAACGGCTACCTCATCGATCAATTCCTCCACGCCTTCACCAACCGCCGCACCGATGAATACGGCGGATCCCCTGAGAATCGCGCTCGATTCGCACTGCGCGTCATCGACGCCGTCGTCGAACGCCTCGGCGCCCAGCGCGTCGGGATCCGACTCTCTCCCGCGGCGTACGTGCACATGACCGGCTCGCCGGAAGATGAGCCGACGTATGTGCATCTGCTGAGCGAAATCAGCCGGCGCGGACTCGCGTACGTGCACATCGGCATCTACGACGACACGAAGGCCCATGCCGAACTGAATCACCAGACCGCCAGCGAATTCGTCCGCGCCAATTACGACGGCGTGCTCATTGGCAACGGCGGGTACACGCCTGACCGCGCCGCCGCCGCCATCGACGATGATCGCTTCGACCTCGTCGCCATCGGTCGCCCGTTCATCGCCAATCCCGACCTCGTGAATCGCCTCCGCCAAGATCAACCGCTCGTCCCCTACGACGCCGCGATGCTCACCACGCTCTATTGACCCATCCCCGAAAGGAAATCGCCATGACCACCGCCACCGCTCATCAGAACGTCCGCATTCATGACCTGCTCGACTACATCCGCACCGGCCGAATCATGGACGCCATGCACGAGTTCTACGCCGACGACGTCGTCATGGAGGAACCCGCCTACGGCAAGACCGTCGGCCTCGCCGCGAACCTCAAGCGCGAAGAGAAATTCGTCACCGGCGTCGCCGAGTTCAGGAACTTCCAGGCCGACGCCGTCGCCGCCGGCAAGGATGTGAGCTTCTACCAAAACGTCATGGACTGGACCACCACCGACGGCAAGGACATGCACGTCGAACAGGTTGTCGTCGCCCACTGGAAAAACGGCAAGATCGTCCACGAACGCTTCTACTACAACATGGCCTGAACCGGTAAAGTCGAAACACGAACTGGATCAAGCCGCGGGCTGAGCGCAGCGAAGCCCCGGATATTACCTGGATTCCGGAGTTGACCATGTCCTGCAAACTTCCCTGCACCGCTTCGCTCGGCGCCCTGTTCATGCGCTACATGCTCGGGTTCATCTTCGTCTATCACGGGTTCGGCAAAGTCATGGACATCCAACCCATGATCGACGGCCTGACCGCCATGCAGATCCCCATGCCGACCGTCTCCGCCTGGCTCGCCGCCGGCGCGGAGTTCGGCGGGGGCATCCTGCTGGCGATCGGACTGCTCACGCGCCTGGCGACGATCCCCATGATGTTCACCATGTTTGTCGCCATCACCAAAGTCCACTGGGGCCACTACGACATCCAAGCCGGCGGCATGGAGTTCGCCCTGACCATGTTCGTCATGCTCCTGTCCCTCGCCCTCATCGGCCCCGGCCGCTTCAGCGCCGATGCGCTGATCTTCCGCGGGTGCTGCTGCGGGAAATCGACCAACATATGATGCCGACAACTTCGTGAGGTCCGTGCATCATGATTCGTATGCTTTGCGCCTTCGCGCTCACCAGTGCCGTCTCCGCCTTCGCTCAGTCGCCGCAGCGCACCGTGCTTTACACGACTTCGTTCCATCCCAAGAACGGCCCCTTCGAGGTCTATACCCCCGTCGCGCATGTCGCCGGTCATACCTTCGTGGTCATGCCTGATGAATCGCTCCTCCCGCGCGTGATCGATATCCCCGATGTCGTCGGCGAGGCGCAACCGATCCGCAACGAGCCGCTCGATCCCAACCCCGACTACAAGGCGCTCGCTGATCCACACAATGGATTCTCCATCGGCGTCGATCGCGACGGCTACCTGCATATCACCGGCGACATGCACCAGTACGGCGGAGCGGACGGGCGCAAGTACCCCGAGCGCTATCAGAAAAAGCACATGCTCTACTGGCGCTCCAACAAGCCCCTCGACGTCGCCGCCGGTTTCGCCTTCCTCGGCGACACGGAGGCGACGTCGATGCCGGGTACTTCGTTCAGTTACGGACGCTTCGTCTGGAGTCCGAGCGGCGATCTGTATTACTCATCGCGCGTGCGCGCGTTCTGGGCGAGCCGGTACAGCCGCGATACGGTCAGCGATTCGCAGGGCGCGATGGCGCTGGGGCTTTACCACTATGACCCGGATACGAAGCGATGGTCCGCCATCGGCGGCGAAGCGGACCACACCGCCCCGGAGGGCTCGCGCTACTTCCCCGTCTTCTTCTGGACGCACGCCGGCCGACCGGACACGGAATTTTCGTATCAGGTGTACCAGTCGCGTTTCGCCTTCGATCGCGGGGGACGGATGCACTTCGCCGTCAGCAGCTTTGCCGACACAAAGGGCAACTGCCGCATGATGTACGCCGCGTCGGACGACGGCGGCAAGTCGTGGCGCAAGGCCGACGGGACGATGATCCCCGGCCTGCCCCTGCGCGGCGAGAGCGGCACAGCCAACGAAGCCGACTTCCTCGTCGAGAACAAACAGGATGTCATCACGCACGTCTTCGCCGATCGCGACGGCGTGCCGGCGGTGCTCGAAGGCGTCACGGCCGACGACTGGCGATGGTGGAACGGCAAGCAGTGGACGACGGCGGACAAGAATGCGCTCTACGGCACCAGCGGCTCGCTCAGCGCCGACGGGCGCATCCTGATGTGGAGCAATTACAACATCGCCCGGGCCGACGCCATCGGCAAGCCGCTGACGAACTACAAGGGCGGACTCTGGTGCGTGTGCGAACCGGCCGTGCTGGCGACGGGCGATCTGTACGGGCTGACCTATGACAACAAGACGCGGAAAATGTCCGTCGTCAAAATCAGCTTCGACGCGGCACCCTGATAGGCACGCCTACCGGTAAATCAGATAGCGCGCCCGGCGTTTCATGAAGTCGTCGAGGTTCCACGACACTTTCGCCGGATCGTCAATCGCGGGCCAGGTCGCCTGCACTTCGTCATTGACGAGCAGCTTCTGCACGTTCGCGGCGTCGAACTGATCGCCGAAGAGCTGCCGCAGGGTCCACGCGATCGAAAGCCCGGTGCGTGCGGGGCGAAATGCGGTGCGATCGATAAGCTCGATGTGCACGCCGCCGCAGACTTCGTTGGCGAACTTCGAGGATTCGGGCGTGAAGGTGATCGGCACGAATCGCACACCCGGCAGTTTCAATTCGTTGAGGATCAGCGCGAGCTTGCGGCCGTCGATCCAGGGCGCGCCCAGCCGTTCAAACGGCTCGTCCGTCCCCCGGCCGACGCTCAGGTTCGTGAACTCCAGCAGGCCGATCGCCGGATAGAGCACCGCCTGCGTCGGATTGCGCAGATTCGGCGAGGGATTGATCCACGGCAGGCCGGTCTGGTCGTACCACATCGCGCGGTCGTACTCGACCATGGGCACGATCGCCAGATCCACATCAAGGTTCTGCTCGTACTTGAACATACGGGCCAGTTCGCCGACGGTCATGCCGTGCGTGATCGGCAGGGGTTGATACGCGGTGAACGAAAGCTTGTCCGCATCGGCGATCGGGCCGGACACGCCGACGGGCCCGATCGGGTTGGGGCGGTCGAGGACGACGAATCGGATGTGACGTTTGCCGGCTTCCTCCATGGCGTAGCCGAGCGTCGTGATGTACGTGTAGAAGCGCGTGCCCACGTCCTGAATGTCGAAGACGATCGTGTCCACGCCCTTGAGCATCGCATCGGTCGGGCGGCGGGTGTCGCCATACAAGCTGTAGACGGGCAGGCCGGTCTTCGCATCGGTGGCGTCGGCGACTTTTTCATCGACCTTGCCGACGAGTCCGTGCTCGGGACTGAGCAGCGCGACAAGCTGGACGTTCTTCGCATCATGCAGCAGGTCGATGGTGCTTTTGCCGAAGCGGTCCCGGCCGGTCTGATTGGTGATGAGCGCGACGCGGCGGCCGTCGAGCGCGGCGAACTTGCCGTGTTCGAGCACATCGATGCCGGTGTACACCTGCACCGGGCCAAGCAGCGCCATCGCCGACGCCGTCGAAACGCTGCGGTAGAGGTCGAGCACGGATCGCGAGCCGGCGTGCAGACGGTTGGTCAGGAGGATCACGAAGCATCGGTGCAGCGGGTCGATCCAGAACATGGTGCCGGTGAAGCCGGTGTGCCCGAAGGACACGCCGCGCGGGAATCGCAGGCCGCGCGCCGAGGAGTAGTCGCTGTCGATGTCGAAACCGTACGCCCGGGCGCTGGACCAGTCGGGCAGACTGCGGGACTGGATCATGGCTTCGACCGTCTTTTGCGAAAGCACGCGATGCCCGTCCAGCTCCCCGCCGCGCAGCATCATCCAGCAGAAGCGCGTCAGATCGTCGATCGAAGCAAAGAGCCCCGCGTGTCCCGCCACGCCGCCGAGCGCCGCGGCGCGCGGGTCATGCACCCGGCCGGTCAGCCACGTGTCGCCCACTTTGGCCGTCGGCGCCAGGTGTTCGCTCCACTCGGCCGGCGGATTGAAGCGCGCGTGCGTCATGCCCAGCGGCTCGTAGAAATTCTTCGTCGCGAAATCGTCGAGCGTCATGCCCGACACGACATGCACCAGTTCTCCGAGCACGATGTAGCCCAGGTCGGAATACTCGAATCGCGTGCCCGGCTCGTACATCAGCTTGCCGCGATAGATCGCCGCCATCGCCGCGTCGCGACCATCGCGATAGTACTCCATGCTGTTGTCCGGCTCGAGCCCGCCGCGATGCAGTAGAAGCTGCGCGATCGTCACCTGTTCCTTGCCGTTGGCGCCGAACGCGGGGATGTACTTGGCGACCGGATCATCGAGCGCGATTTTGCCGTCTTCGACGAGCTTCATGATCGACGGCGCGGTCGCCAGCGACTTGGTCAGCGAGGCGAGGTCGAAGATCGTATCGGCGGACATGGGCACGCGGTGGGGCTGCAAGCGCTGATCGCCGAACGCCTGCCGGTACAGGACGCCGTCGGCGTTGCCGATGAGCAGGACCGCCCCCGGAATCTGCCGGTCGGCGATGGCGCTTTCGATGGCCTGCTCGGCCTGCTTGAGATAGCGCGGGTCCAGCTCCTGCGCCGTCGCCGCACGTACGAGCACGAAACAAACCACGATCACGAGCACCCATCGCCATGCCGTCATGAGGGCATTGTACGCCGGGCGATCGCGAAGCGGCGGCGTGTGATATGATGCACCCGCCGCATTTGCAAGGGGGGTCAAATCATGGACGAAGTCGAGCTTCAGCCGGCCAAGTCGCGCGTCAACAAATGGCTCGTCGGGTGTCTGGGCGCCACGCTGATCTTCCTCGCGCTTTGCGTGGCCGGTTACTTTTACATCAAGTCCAAGGTCGTCGAATTCATCGCCACGGAGATGCACGATCAGATCGTGCACGAGATTGACGCCTCCGCCCTGCCCGACGATCAGAAGCAGGCGTTCACCGCCATCGCCGACCGGCTCGCCGACGACCTGCGCGCCGGGCGCATCAGCATTTTCGACAAGAAGAGTCTCACCGCCGCGGCGCAGGGCGCGACCACCGAGGCGATCGGCCATCTGAACCTTCCCGACGATCAGAAAGCCGGGCTCATCACGCAGGTCAACCGCGTCGCCGACGGATACCGCGAGGACAAGATCAGCGACGACCAGATGGGCGAGATCTTCGACAAACTTTTCAACGGGCCGTTCGGCGCGTCGATGGGGGCATGGGGCTTCGAAGCGGCGCATGTGTACGGGTCGGGTCTGAGCGATGAGCAAAAAAAGGATGCCGCGATTCAGCTTCGCCGCGTCGCCCGGGGCTACGCCGAGGGCAAAATCAGCAAGTCGGACCTCGACCCGCACTGGCAGAAGATCAGCATCCCCGATCCCGACAAGCCGGGCGAACGGAAGATGAAAGAACACCTCACGGACAGCGAGATTCTTGCGTTCATTGAGGACATGCGAACGGAAGCGGACAAAGCGGGCGTGCCCAATGAGCTTTACAAGATCGACTTCGCGACGGAGATGAAGAAGGCGGTGGATGAAGTCATTGGTGAGTGACGTTTGAAATCCCCCTCCCAACCTCCCCCTTCGAGGGGGAGGGGTCAAGACAATCACTTCGTAAGCCGCTCTTCAATCACGCGGCGAAAGACCTCTGTCGGAGCGGCTCTTTTTGTCCATTGTTCAAACTGCGCGGCGGCCTGGCGGATGAACATCTCGATGCCGCTGATCGTCACGCATCCGCGGGCTGACGCTTCGCGGAGCAGCTTCGTTTGCCGGGGGTTGTAGATCGTGTCGAAGACGACCGTGCCCTCATCGGCGCTGGCCTTGTCGGGCCAGTCGGTGATCGGCGAGGCGTCGACATTCGGGTGCATGCCCAGCGGGGTGCAGTTGATGAGAATGCGGCAGCAGGATTTGCTCAGGTTCGCCATCGGCGCGGCGACGACCTGGCCGGTTTGGCCATTGAACTGTTCGGCGAGTTCGGTTGCCTTGTCGAGCGTGCGGTTGTACACCACGATGGTCGCGCCGTAGTGGGCGAACCCGGCGACGATCGCGCGGGCGGCGCCTCCGGCCCCGATGACGCCGACACGCTGATCGGCGAGGTCGTCGCGCCCGATATGCATCGCATCGCAGACGGCGTCGAGCGCGGCGGCGTAGTCGGTGTTGGAGGCATACAGCGCCCCGTCATCGCCGACGGTCAACGTGTTCGCAGCGCCGATGCTTGCGGCGAGCGGCTCGATGGTTCCGCCGGATTCCGCGACGAAACGCAGCAGATTCTGCTTGTGCGGAATCGTCACCGATGCCCCGCGGAAATGCAGCGGGGCGAAGTCGAGCCACGCGCCGACGGTGGCCTTGAAGTGCACATAGTCATCGGGAATCAGCAGCGGGAGGTACACGCCGTCGTGATCGGCGGCGTCGAAGCCGGCGTTCATGATGTGCGGGCTGAGCGAGTGACCGACGGGGCAGCCGATGACGCCGTACGTGCGGGTCGATTCGGTGAGCTTGTCCCATCGGTAGAGCCGCTTGAGCGTTTCGACGCCAACCTGTCCCGGCGCGGTCGTCGCGCCGTCATCAAGACCGGCGAACGTCAGAAACGCGCCGAACTTCCTCGCCAGCACGCGCGACGGCAAGCCCGCTTCGTCCATGCACAAGGCGATCATCGGCTTGACCCGACTCGACAAGAGCTCGAACGCTTCGAGATTGTCGCGCAGCGACCGGGCGCGCCAGGCGACTTTGACCACGGAGCAGCGCGCCGCGTCGGCCATGGCGTGCACGCGCTGAAGCAGGTCGGCCGGGCGGGTCTGAAAGTCATGCGACGAGAGAATCACGCGGGCGCCCTTGGGCGGGCGCAGCCCCTTCTGATAGGCCACCAGCTCCATGTCCAGGTACGCGGCCGGGCAGGCGGCGAAGTCGATGGCGTCGAGCAGATTCTGCCGGCTGGTCTCGTCGCCTTCGTAATGCCCGCCTTCCCAGACGGGGCGGTTCGTGAGGATGCACGGCAGGGGCGAACGCTTGAGCAGATCGGTGATCGCTGCGGCGTCGGCTTTCTGTGCGAAATGATCGATGCGATACTCGACCATGTCCGCCCCGCGCTCGGCGGCGAGGGCGGCTCGGGCGAGGGCCGACTCGGCGGTGTCGACCATGATGGAGACGGTCAGGTACGTCATCGGGGCCAGTATAGCCGGGCGCGCCGGGGGTGCCGGACCCGACGGCGCGGCAACTTGAACGAGCGGGTCGGATGGCTAGAATGTTCGCTCCCCCTGGGCGGTTGCCTGAGCGGCCAAAAGGGACGGGCTGTAAACCCGTTGACGTAAAGTCTACGAAGGTTCGAATCCTTCACCGCCCATTTCCCCGCCGATTCGCGCCCTTCGATCGATCGCAGCATGGCACACGCACCGCTCTACATCGCCATGTGGTCCGGCCCGCGTAATGTGTCGACCGCCATGATGCGAAGCTGGGGCCAGCGACCCGACACCTTCGTCACCGACGAACCCCTCTACGCGCATTACCTTTCCGTCACCGGCCTGCCGCATCCGGGGGCGGACGAAACCATCGCACATCACGAAGCCGACTGGCGCCGCGTCGCCGCCTGGCTCACCGGCCCGATTCCCGAGGGCCGGACGGTGTGGTATCAGAAGCACATGGCGCATCATCTTCTGCCGATGATCGAGCATGACTGGCTTGAGAAGTTGACGCACTGTTTTCTGATTCGCGAGCCGCGGGAGATGATCACTTCGCTCATCGAGTTCATCCCGCACCCGACGATTTACGACACGGGGCTGCCGCAGCAGGTGGAGATTTTCGATCAGGTCGTGAAGCGCACGGGCGCGGTGCCGCCGGTCGTGGACGGGGCGGATGTGCTGCGCGATCCGCGCGGCATGATGACGAAACTCTGCCAGCGCCTCGGCCTCGAGTTCACCGAAGACATGCTCCGCTGGCCCCCCGGCCCGCGGAAGACCGATGGCGTCTGGGCCAAACACTGGTACGCCAAGGTCGAGAAGACCACCGGGTTCGGACCGTATCAACCCAAGGACATCCCCGTGCCCGATGCGCTCAAGCATCTCATCCCCGAATGCGAACGCCTCTACCAATACCTTCACCAGCACCGCCTCCCCGTTTAGCGGCGGGGCGTCGCACCGCGTGTCGTCACCATGCTTCAAACCTTCAACGAAAAAAACCGCAACCTCATCGTCTGCGTCAACGGCAAGCTCACGCACCGCGACGAAGCGGCCATCAACCCCTTCGATTCGTCCGTGCAGAACGGCGACGCGGTATGGGAAGGTCTGCGGCTCTACGACGGCCGCATCTTCAAACTCACCGAACACCTCGCCCGACTGCGCAAGTCCGCCACGATGCTCTCGTATGTCAACATCCCCGACGACGCCACGATCATCGACCAACTCAAAAAGACCCTCGCGGCGAACCAGATGCACGACGGCGTCCACATCCGCCTGACCCTCACGCGCGGCCCCAAGTACACCTCCGGTCTCGACCCGCGCGTCAACCTCGGCACGCCGACGCTCATCATCCTCCCCGAGCATAAACCTCCCGTCTTCAATCGCGACGGCATCACGCTCATCACCGCAAACATCCGTCGCCCCAATCCCGATGTGCTCAATCAGCACATTCACAGTTCCAACCAGCTCACCTCGATTCTCGCCAAGCTCGAAGCCAATGCCGCGCATGCCGACGACGCCCTGCTCCTCGATCAGCGCGGCTACCTCGCTGAGACGAGCTCGACGCATGTGTTCATCGTCGAGGGCGACACCGTGGTGACGCCGACGACTTTCGCCTGCCCCGAAGGCATCACCCGCGCGACGATCCTCGAACTGTGCAGACAGCACCACATGGCGCACGAAGTCTGCGATATCACGCCACGGCGCATGCACGCGGCGGACGAGATGTTCGTCACCGGCACGATGGGCGAACTGGTCCCCGTGCTGTCGGTTGACGGCCGGGCAATCGGTGACGGAAAATCGCGTGCAATCACGGACCGGCTCACGCAGTTGTTCAAAGAGCTGACCCGGACCCAAGGCGTCCCCGTCTGCTGAGCGACATACCTCCCCCGCGAGGGGGAGGGGTGACAAAGACCGAGGTTATTCAACTCATTGGAGATCGCATCATGCGACGTATTGCCGCCAGCTTCCTGCTCGTGCTCAGTCTTGTCATGAGTGCCTACGCCGAGGACCTCGCCAAGCCGCTGGACAAGATGGACCCGCAGGCGGGCGACACCATCGTCTTCCTCGGCGACTCGATCACGCATCAATGTCTTTACACGCAATACGTGGAGGATTATTTCTACACGCGCTATCCGGCGATGCGGGTTCACTTCTACAACTCGGGCGTCAGCGGCGACATCGCGGCCGACGCGCTGAAGCGTTTCGACATCGACGTGGCGGAGCTTCATCCCAAATATGTGACGATCCTGTTGGGCATGAACGATGCGTCGTACCGCGACTGGGACAAGGGGACGTTCGATCGCTACGAACACGACATGACGGAGGTGCTCGATCGGATCTCCAAGCTGGGCGCGACGGCGATCGCCATGAAGCCGACGATGCATGATTTTCGCGCGTGGCAGATTCGGCCGACGGGTCAGTGGAAGCTGCCCAAGGATGAGCACGATGCGAAGATGTACAACGCGGTGCTGAGCTACTACGGGGCGTGGCTCCAGCAGGCGTCGATGGATCGCGGGCTGGGCGTCGTCGATCTGAGCAGCCCGCTCAGCCAGTACACGCTCGAAGCCCGCCGCACTGATGCGAACTTCACCATGATCCCCGACTCCGTGCACCCGGATCCGAACGGGCACGCCATCATGGCTTTCGAACTGCTTCAGACGATGCACCCCGACCGGGCGGTCAGCAGGCTCACCGCCATCTGTCGCGACGGGACATGGCAGATCAAAGGCGGCGACGTGACGGACGTCAGCGGCGATGCATCGCGCCTCAAGTTCACGTTCACCGCCAAGGCGCTTCCGTGGGTCCTGCCATCCGAAGCGTCGCGCGGGTTTGCGATGACCCATGCCGGTCACAAGATGTCCAACGAGCGGCTCTCCGTCGTCGGCCTCGCGCCCGGCAAGTACAAGCTGACGATCGACGGCGTCGAAATCGGCACCTACACCAACGTTATGCTCGGCGGCAAAGTCGAACTCGAAAACAACGACAAGACCCCGCAGTATCAGCAGGCCCTGGCGGTGGCGATGCTCAACAAAGAGCGGAACGACAAGGCGGTGCACCCCATGCGCGACCGCTTCGGCCAGCTCAAAGGGCAGGTCCACAAGGGCGGGCCGGACGAGGCGTGGATGGCCAAGTTCAAGGACGATGTGGCGGCCTTTCGCAAGGCGGCCGACGATTATGAGTCGAAGATTTACGATTTGGCGCAGCCCAAGCCGCGGGTGTACGAGCTGACGAAAGTCGATTGACTTGCCGGATGATGGACGGGCGGGCGGCTGTTACAATGCCCGTCTATGGCCACGCTCATCGAACAGGTTGAACAATGGGGCGTCGTCGGGGCCGGCGGCGCGGGGTTCCCCACGCACGTCAAGCTCAAGGCGCAGGCGAAGACGATCATTCTCAACGGCGCCGAATGCGAACCATTGCTCCACAAAGACAAGGAGCTGATGAAGGCATACGGCAAGGAAGTGATCGACGGGCTCGAACAGGCCCGCCAGCAGGTTGGGGCTGAGGAAGCGATCGTCGGCATCAAGGGTAAGTACACCGATGTGATCGAAGCGATGCAGGCGATTCTTCCGCCGCAGCATCGCATCGCCGCGCTGAGCGATTCGTATCCCGCCGGCGATGAGTTCATTCTCGTCTATGACACGACCGGCAAGATCATTCAGCCCGGCGGGATTCCTTTGCACGTCGGTTGCGTCGTCATCAATGTCGAAACCGCCATGAACATCGCCCGCGCCAAACCGGTCACGCGCAAGTATCTGACTGTCGCCGGGGCGGTGCATCATCCCGTGACGATCGGCATCCCGATCGGCGCGACCTTCGCCGAGGCGATCGAGCTGGCCGGCGGAGCGACCGTGAGCGATCCGGTCGTGCTCGTCGGCGGAGCGATGATGGGCAAGTACAGCGAAGACCTCACCACGCCGATCACCAAAACGACCGGCGGGCTCATCGTCCTCGGTCGCGACCACCCGCTCGTCGCCCGCTACACCAAAACATGGAAACAGGTCGAGACCATCGGGGCCTCCGGCTGCGATCAATGCTACTTCTGCACGTTCTACTGCCCGCGATATCTGCTGGGTCATCCCATCGAGCCACACCTGGCGATGCGCTCGCTTCAGTTCAACATGGCGGGCGAAGTGAACGTCATCGGCACCGAGTTCTGCTGCGAGTGCAACCTGTGCACGATGATGAGCTGCCCGGAAGACCTCTACCCCGCGCAGGTCTGCGGGGAGAACAAGCACCGCATCCTCGCGTCGGGCAATCGATGGAAGACCGAGGCCGAGGAGCATCGCCCGGAACTGCACCTCGATAATCGCCGCGTGCCGATCGCCCGGCTGATCTTGAAACTCGGCCTGAGCCAGTTCACGAACAAGGGCCCGCTGCATGACAACGGGTTCATGCCCAAGCGCATCGTGCTTCCCCTCAAGCAGCACGCCGGCCCGCCCGCCGAGCCGATCGTCAAAGTCGGCGACCGCGTCAGCGAAGGCGACGTCATCGCCCGTCCCGCCCCCGGCAAACTCGGCGCGCCAATCCACGCCTCCATCACCGGCAAAGTCACCGCCGTCTCCGACAAAGTGATCATCGAGTCCTAACGTTTAGCGGCGGGGCATCGCCCCGCGCTTCCCCGCTTCGGATTGCACCGACATGAACGCCAAAACACAACAGGCCGTGGGCATGATCGAACTGACGAGCGTCGGCATCGGGCATCTGGTGCAGGACGCCATGCTCAAAGCCGCCTCCGTCAAACTCCTGCTCGCCCGCACGATCTGCTCCGGCAAGTACATCATCATCGTCTGCGGCGACGTCGCGCCCGTGCAGGCCAGCGTCACCGCCGGTCTCGACGCCGCCCCCGACGGCATCATCGATCACTTCGTCATCGCCAACGCCCACCCCGATGTCTACGCCGCGCTCGGACAGAGCGTGCAGCTCAACGTCTCGGCCGGCAGCTATCCGTCCGTGGGCATTCTCGAAACGTTCAGCTCCGCCAGCGCGCTCGAAGCCGCCGACGCCGCCGTCAAAGCGGCCAACATCAAAATCTTCAAGATTCATGTCGCCATGGCCTTGGGCGGCAAAGGCCTGGTGATGTTCGCCGGGTCGATCTCCGATTGCCGCGCCGCCCTCGACGCCGCCGTCGCCGTCGTCAAACCCAAGGGCCTGCTCGTCTCGGCCGTGACCATTCCCCGCCCGAGCCGCGAGCTGTTCGTCGATTACATCTGAACCGCAACGGGAAGTGACCCCATGTCCGTCAAGCTCACCTGGCTCGGCCACTCCGCATTTCTCATCGAAGCCGGTCCACACCGTGTCGCCATCGATCCCTTTCTCTCCGGCAATCCCAGCGCTCCCTGCAAGCCCGCCGACCTGAACCCGACGCATATCGTCATGACGCATGGTCACGAAGACCACTTCTCCGACACCATCGACATCGCCAAGCGCACCGGCGCCACGGTCTACGGCGTCTACGAACTGATGGGCTACTGCTCCGCGCATGGCGTCAAACACACCGAACCCATGAACCCCGGCGGAAAAGTCGCCGCGCCCTTCGGTTTCGTCGCCCTCACGCAGGCGTTCCACTCATCTTCCTTCAATGGCGTCTATACCGGCATGCCCGCCGGCACAGTCGTCAATGTTGCCGGCAAGACGTTCTATCACACCGGCGACACCGCGCTGTTCTCCGACATGAAGCTCATCGGCGAAATCTACAAGCCGCAGGTCGCCATGATCTGCGCCGGCGATCGTTTCACGATGGGCCCCGAGCTTGCCGCCAGAGCCGCGGAGTTCATCCAGCCGCGGGTCGCCATCCCGTGCCACTGGGGTACCTGGCCTCCGCTCGCCGACGAAGCGAAGATCCGCGCGGGCTTCACGCCCGCGGGCGTCGAGGCGAAGATCATGAAACCGGGCGAAAGCATGATGGTGGGTTGAATGAGTCTTGACGCCCGTGACATCGACGCCGTGGTGTTCGACTACGGCAACACACTCATCGAGTTCGCCGCGCCGCAGGTTCAGCAGCTTGATCGCGCCATCGCCAGCGCGATCGCCCAAGCGATCGGTCCTTTCGATCTCGATCTGTTCATCGCCCTCCGCAAATACGCCTATCGCGCCGCCTACGGGCATCCCGAGCTGCGCGAAGTCACGATGCACGAGCAGATGAGCGACATCCTCACCAAACTTTTCGGCCGCGCCCCCGCCGCAGCGCAGCTCGAATCGGTGCTCGAAGTGCATGACCGGGTGTTCGTCGATACGGTTCAAGCGCCGGACTACGTGCATGACTTGTTGGCGAAGCTGGCCGCGCGGTACACGCTGGCGATGATCAGCAATTATCCTTGCGGCAAGTCGATCCGCGCGAGTCTGGAGCGGACGGGCATCGCCCCGCATCTCAAGGCCGTCGTTGTCAGCGGGGAGGTCGGGCATGTCAAACCGCACCCGCTGCCGTTCAAACGGGTGCTGCGAGAGGTCGGCGTCGCGCCGGACCGCGCGGTTTACATCGGCGACAACTGGCTGGGCGACATCCAGGGCGCCAAGCGGGCCGGTCTTTTCGCCGTGCACATCACTCAGTTCGACACGCTCGAAGTCTTCGACCGCGAGGACGGCCACCATGATGCGGATCTGACGATCGCCCATCTGAGCGAGCTGGCGGATCATCTGCTTTGAGCGAGGAAACAGGCCGCAAGCGGCCTCGCTAAACGGCTTGCTGTTTAGAGCAGCTTCTTGCGCCGCAGGACGATGACCTGCGCGGTGACGATGCCGAGGATGACGAGCCAGGCGGCGAGGTAGCCGTAGCGCCATTCGATTTCGGGCATGAACTTGAAGTTCATGCCCCACAGGCCGCAGAGGAAGGTCAGCGGGAGGAAGATGATGCTCACCACGGTGAGGCGCTTGACGACTTCGTTGGTGTGATGCGCCACGATCGACATGCGCAGGTTCAGCGTCTCGGAGAGAATCTCGCGGTCGGCGAGGGCGTCGGCCATGAGCCGCTCGACATGCCCGATCATGTTCGCGAGGGCGGTCTGGGTCGCGGGGGAGATCAGCGTGGTGCGCCGGGTGGAAAGCTCGTTGAGGGCCGCCTGAGCGGGGACGAGCATCGTGCGGAAGTTGACGAGGTTCGCGCCGAGGCGCGAGACGTGCTCGAAGACCGAATCGTCGACGCGGTGCATCAGTTCCGCCTGCACCCGCTGGACCTGCTCCTCGAGCTTGAGCTGTGCGGCGGAGTAGCTTTCGAGCAGATGATCCCAGAGTTCATAGAGCAGGAAGCTGCCGGTCTGCGCGTGCTGGACGAAGTCGGTGTGGTAATCGCGGCGGAGGGTTTCGATGAAATGCACGGTGCCGCGGTGAACGGTGACGATCGATTTTTCGGTGACGATGACGTCGACGCGCTGCATGCGCACTTCGTCATCGAGAATGGTGCACCCGGCGAGGGCCAGGTGAAGACTCGATTCGTAACGGGCGTATTCGGTGAAAGCGCGGCCGAGCACGACGCGTTCGGCCACTTCCGGCCCGACGAACGACGAAGCCGCCAATACAGGCGCTGCGGCTTCGACATCGTCGATGCGGATATCGATCCATGCGAAGGGCGCCCCTGCCGCCTCCGACAGCGTGATCGGGCGCTCGACCTTGGTGTTAAAGTCCAGGGCGATGGCGCTGACGGCGCAGCCGGCGAGGGTGTGGGCGTCGACCATGCCCGATAGTTTAGCGGCTCAGAGCGATTCCAGATACGCCAACAGCGACGCGAGCTGCTCGGGCGTCAGCGCGTTGACGAGGCCCTGCGGCATCATCGACTGCTCGAGTACGGTGCGGCTGGCGATGTCGGACTTCTTCACCGTGGCGGACTGGCCGGCGATATTTCGAAGCTCGATCGTGTCGGCGCCTTCGTTGACGACGAAACCGGTCTGCACGGTGTTGTCCTTGAGGGTGATGACATGCGTGTCGAAGCCCTGGGCGATGACGGCGCTGGGCGTCAGGATCGACGAAAGCAGCTCTTCGCGGCTGTAGCGTTTGCCGATCGCGGCCAGGTGCGGACCCTTGGGGGTCTGGCCGTCGGCGGTGGTGTGACAGGCGATGCAGCCCTGCTGCGTGAAGAGCGTCTTGCCGAGGTTGGAATCGCCTTCGAACTTCAGCGCCTCGGCCTTGGCCTTGTCGAAGCCGATCGCGCCGACGGTGTTCGCCCCGCCGGTCGCCGCCAGCACCTTGCTCAGGTCGACTTTCGGTTCGTCTTTCATCTTTTTCTTGTTGTTCTTCTTGCCCGTGTCCGCCGTCGCAACCTCCATGCTCGAAAGTCCGGCGAAAACGACGCGATGCTTGGCGAGCTGGCCTTGAAGGAACTTGAGCATGGACGGATCGAGCTTGGCCGCCTCATCGCGGATCGCCTGCTCGATACGGTCGGACTCGTCCCACTTGGCGCGGACATAGTAAGGCCCGGTCGTGTCCGGACGCGTGCCCCACCAGTCGCCGTTCGTGTACGGCGCTTCGTCATAGTACAGTCGCACCAGATCGGTGAGCACCGCGCGCTTCAGCGCCAGATTGCTCGCCAACAGATGCGCGATCAGACCGTCGACCGCCGCCTTGTCGTGCTTGTATTTGAGCGCCCAGATGGCCGCGTCGCTGTTCGGCCCATCGAGCGCCGCGACGCATGCGGCCGTCGAATCGAGCTTCGCCAGCGTCTGAATCGCCATGTGCGGCTCGACAATGGCCGGGTTGGCCTTGTTGACGTAGTCATCCGACGACTCGCCGGCGGGCAGCTTGTCGACATACAAGGAAAACTGAATCGATCCCTTGCCCTGCGAACCGTCGTCGGGCGACGTCTGCGTCACGAACTTCGTCGCGCCTTTGGGGATGTTGAACGCGATGATCGACGGGGCGTGCGTGCCGATGCCTTCGACGACTTTCCCGCCGACTTTGAGCGGCTTGCCTTCACAATCCTTATTGTTGCCGACGCTGCCCCAGCCCGCTCCGGCGTTGATCCATTTGAGACTCGTGCATTTGACCAAGCCGGCGGGCGATTCGAAGTGCGGATCGATCCACGAAGCATGGTCCATGCCGTTGCCGTCGCCCCCGTCGCCGACCATCAGGTACAGCACCTTCCCGCCGGTCACATCGATCGACATCTCGACCGGCTCGACCTTGCTGACCTTCTCGCCTTCGACCGACCGCGTCTCGGGTTCATCGGTGCTGACCGCCAGACTCTTCATGTGCGCCATCGCAAGCAGATCGCCCGCGGCGTTGGCATCGCCCAGACGGCCGATGCCGATCATCGCCGCCACGCGCACGCGCGGATTCGAATCGTGCAGCGCCTTCTCGTAAAGCGAAGCCGGGACGCCGGCCAATTCGTCCATGCGATCCGTCATCTCGCGCAGGGCGAATTCGCGCACCGCATCATCGTCAGCGAGCTTGACGAGCAGCGACGTCGACGCGGAGCCAAAGGCCTGCTTGAGCGTGAAGATTGCCGCCGCCCGGCCGTAGAGCGGAGCATTATTGTCGGACGCCAGCGCGACCAGCCTGTCGCTGAGCGTGCTGTCGGCCTTGCGGCGGAGAATCGCCCGCTGGGCCGCCATGCGGCGCACCGCCGACCGATCGGCCAGCGCCGCGACAAGCGTGTTGACGTCGGCTTTTTCATAGTCGATGACCGGCGGCGCGGTGTAGCCGGTCGGTTTGTACTGGGCGACGAAGCCGATGTCTTCGCCCTTGTAGGCGAACTGCCCGCCGCGCCAGCTTGTCACATACAGATGCGAGGAGCCGTCGACGTCGATGTCGGTGGGGCGCTCGATGTGGATGAACTCGTCCTGCTGCGGGTCGAAGGTCGCGCCGTCGGCGGGAAGTTTGTGCGAGTACACCCAGCTTCGGCCCCAGTCGCAGGTGAGCAGAATGTCGTCATACGGCTTGGGGAAACCCGGCTCGTGCAGGTACAGCCCGCCGCAGCCCGAGCCGCCGCCGTAGTCGGCGAGCGGCGGGAGAATTTCGGAGCCGAAGTGTGTGAACAGGCGCGGGTAGCCGAGGTTGGCGGACTGGATGATGTGCGCGACGCGGACGTTCCATCCGCCGCCGTCGTTGGTGTTGTCACGCACGAAGGCGTTCATGTAGGGGTCGATGCAGACGTCGAGGATGTTGCGCGTGCCGAAGGCGTAGAGTTCGAGTTGCGTGCCGTCGGGTCGGAAGCGCACGACGCCCCCGCCGTGCACCGTCAGCTTGCGGCCATCGGTGCCGGTCGCATCAACGCAGCCGAAGTCGCCCATCGCGATGTAGATCCATCCGTCGATGCCGAGGCGGATGCCGTTGGTCGTATGATCGGCGCCGCGCTTGTTGACCATGTCGGTGCTGATGCCGGTGATGAGGACCTTCGATTCGTCGGCCACGCCGTCGCCGTTCGTGTCGGTGTACATGGTGACGGTCGGGGGATGGAGGACCCAGAGCGTGTTGTGGTCGTAGACCAAGCCGCGCGGGTGATCCATCACGGCGAAGGTCGTGAACTTGTCGGCCACGCCGTCGCCATCGGTGTCGATGCAGCGGACGACTTTGCCATCGCCTTCCTTCTTACCGAGCGAGCCCTGCTTGTCGACGCCGACGAAGACCGCGCCATCGACCGACGCGGCAATGCAGACGGGGTAGTTGACGGTCGGCGGCTGAGCGAAGACGGTCGCCGTCATGCCTTCGGGCGCTAGGGGCGCCGGAAGATTCTCCGCGATAGCGGGGGCGACGAACACAAGCAGACCCAGACCGACAGTGGCGAGCTTTTTCATGCGTCAATCCTGAATGGGGGTATCGAATGAAAACGGCGGGCGGATCGTGCCTATTGCACGATTGACGGCGGAATCAGGCCCATAAGTATACCCGGATCAAACTGGATCAGCGCAGCAAAAGCCCCTGATGTTCAACCGATTCCGGGGTCACCCGATCTGGGTCGCGCCGTTCATGTAGCTGCGGAGGACTTCGGGGATCGTGATCGAGCCGTCCTCGTTCTGGTACATCTCGACGATCGGAATAAGAATCCGCGGGCTGGCGGCGACGGTGTTGTTGAGCGAATGGGCCACGACGTTCTTTTTCGTTTCCGGGTCCTTGTAGCGGATATTCAGGCGGCGGGTCTGATAGTCGTACAAGCGGCTCGCCGAGTGCGTTTCGCCGAAGCCCTCGCGGCTGGGCATCCAGCATTCGACGTCGATCATGTCCGCATTCTTGGGGCCCAGATCGGCGGTGCAGCACTGAAGCAAACGATGCGGCAACTGCAAACGCTTGAGCAGTGTCTGCACGAAACCGATCATCTTCCTGTGCCACATGCGGCTCTCGGCTTCGTCGGCCTTGCAGATCACGACCTGCTCCACCTTGTCGAACTGGTGAATGCGATAGAGCCCCGCCGTGTCCTTGCCCGCCGCACCGGCTTCGCGGCGGAAGCAGGTGCTGACGGTCGTGTAGCAGAGCGGCAGTTTGTCCGCATCGATCATTTCGTCGGCATGCAGGCCCATCAGGCCGACTTCGCCGGTGCCCGTCAGGTAAAGCTGATAGTCGCCGGTCGGGTTGGCGATGTGATACGTCTGCTCGACGCCATGCGGGAAGAACCCGGTGCCGACCATCATCTGATCGCGCACCAGCACCGGCGCCGACGCGGCGGTGAACCCGTTTTCGTGGGTCATGTAATCGAAGGCGTAGCGGAGGATCGCATTGTGAAGCTGCATGCCGGCGCCGGTGAGGATATAGCTGCGCGAGCCGGCGATTTTCACGCCGCGCTCGAAATCGACCATGCCCAGCTTCGTCATCAGTTCGACGTGCGACCGGGCCTCGAAGCCCTTGTTCTCGACGAACGATTTATTGGTGTCGTACCACACCGGATGCCATCGCTCGATTTCCTTGTTGTCCTCGGCGCTCTCGCCGCGCGGCACATCGTCGTCCGGCGGCTGCGGCACCAGCAGCCACAACTCATTGCGCTGCGGCTCCAACTCGCCGATCTGGTTCGCCAATTCCTGTTCGCGCTGCTTCATCGCTTCGGGCTTGGCCTTGAGTTCCGCCAGCTTCGCCTCCAGCGCGGCCTTCTCATCGCCGGTCGCTTTTTTGATCTGCCCCATGAGCGGGCCGATGTCTTTGCCGATCTTGTTTTTCTCAGCGGTGAGCTGCTCGCGCTCGGTCATGACGGCGCGCAGTTTCGCATCGAGATCGAGCAGGCGGTCGATATCGACGCTGATCTTCTTCGCCGCGGCGCCGGCCTTGTACTTGGCGGGATGGTCACGCAGGTCTTTGAGGTCAATCATGGCAAATTGGGGATCAGGGGTTAGGGGTCAGGGATCGGCCGTTCAGCGACGCCGCTTCTTGCCGTGAGCCCGCCGAACGGGCGGCGTGATCGGTCCACCATGTTAGTCGATCCGCCTTCGCAACGCATCGCGACCGCTTGCCGCGTCGGATAAGATACCGGGATGATGGACTTACCGGTCATGCTCAAAGTCCGCGGTCAGCGGGCGGTGATCGTCGGCGGCGGGAAGGTGGCGGCCCGGCGGGCGCGGTCGCTATTCGATGCCGGCGCGGAAGTCGTCATCATCGCCCCCGCGGTCGAATCGGAGTTGACGCACATGCCCGTGCACGTCGAGCAGCGGGCGTACGAAGCGGGCGACCTGATCGGGGCGAAGATCGTGGTCATCGCCACCGACGACCCGGCGGTCAACGCCGCCGCGGCTCACGAAGCGATCGCCATCGGCGCGATGGTCAACCGTGCGGACGAACCGGATGCCGGCGATTTCATCGTTCCGGCCCACGCCCGCCGCGGACCCATCACCCTCGCCGTCTCAACGAACGGCATCAGCGCCCGATCCGCCGCGGTACTGCGCGATCAGTTGCTCGCATCGATCGACGAAGACTGGGTCACGCTGCTCACGACCGTCGAGCCGTTTCGGGCGGATGTTCAACGAAGCGTCGCCGACCCCGCCCGTCGCACGGCCGCGCTGCACAAGCTGACCGATCCGGCGGCGATGAGCGTACTGAAGGAACAGGGCGCGGCGGCGCTGGCGGAGCATTGCCGCCGCGTGGTGGAGCAGGCATGAACGGACCGCAGGACTGGATCACAACCGGCTCGCTCATCGGCGCGACTCTCGCCGGCGCTGTCGCCTGCGTCGCGGCCGTCAAACGACTGCGCGATGCGAAGACCGCCCCGCCCGATGCGGAACCGCACTGCACCGGCGCGGTGCGCATCGAACGCATCGCCATGCTGCTGGCGACGGTGCTCGCCGCCGGGGTGTTCCTCTATCGCATGACGGCCGTGCATCGAAGCTGGGTCCCGCTTCAGTCGCATGCCGACGGACTGAGTCTGCTGGTGGCGCTCCTGGGCGCGGTGGTGATCTGGTCGCAGTGGATGCGCCGGCTGGGCGGGCTGGCGCTGTTCATGCTGCCGGTCATGACGCTCGCGGCCCTGTGGGCGGTGTGCGCGAGCTGGTGGACGTGGCGGCCGTTTGAGATTCACGATGTCTGGCTCACGCTGCATCTATTGAGCGTTTACATCGGCGCGCTGGCCGTCACCGCGGCGGCGGCGGCCGGGGCGCTGTGGCTCCTTGTCGATCGGCAGCTCCGCGCCAAGGACCACGCCGCCTCGCGCTATCGCATGCTCGAACGCCTGGGCAGTCTCGAAGCCATCGAACGCACCATCACCCTCGCCGCGACGTTCGGCTTCATCCTGCTGACCATGGGCCTCGTCACCGGGCTCGTCATCGTCACCGACGGCAACACGAAACTCGGCGACGGCTGGTGGTATTCGCCGAAGGTGCTGTTGGCGGCGATCGTCTGGGCGATTTACGCATTGGTGATGCACGTGCGCTTCGTGCCGACGTTCCGCGGACGGCGCGCGGCGGTGCTGTCGATCATCGGCCTGATACTCATGCTCGCGGTCCTGGGCATCGCGCAGGCGCTGCCCTCGCTTCCGGGGGCGCTTCCGGGGGGCGGCTGATGCATCTGATCTGCGTGGGCATTTCGCATCAGACCGCATCGGTCGATTTGCGCGAGCGCATCGCCATGAACGAGGACACGGTGCGCAAGACGCTCGCCGATCTGCGCAGCGTATATCCGAACGCGGAGATGGCGATCATGTCCACGTGCAACCGCTCGGAGTTTTACGTGGCGCGCCCGCTGCATGGCCATCCGCGCGTCGAGGAAATGATCGGCTTCATCGCCGACGCGCGGAACATTCCCGCCGGCGACTTCGCCGCGGCGGCGTACCACCACGACAACGAGAAGGCGATCCGACACCTGATGCGCGTCGCCAGCGGGCTCGAGTCGATGGTGCTCGGCGAGGACCAGATCATCGGGCAGGTCCGCGGCGCTTACGACGTGGCGCAGCAGATGGGCACGATCGGCAAGGTGTTGCACAAGGTGTTTCAATCGGCGCTGGCAACGGGCAAGAAAGTGCGGACGCAAACGCAGATCGCGGCGGGGCGGAGGAGCGTGGCGAGCGTCGCGGTCGATTTCGCCCGTCACCTGTTCAGCCATTTCGACGACAAAAACGTGCTGGCGATCGGCGCGGGGAAGATGACGGACCTGACGCTGCGGCAGTTCATGGAGATGCGGCCGGCGAAGCTGACGGTGCTCAACCGGACGATCGAGAAGGCGAAGCCGCTGGCGGAAAAATACGGCGGGACGGCGGCGGGATGGGATCAGCTCGCCGATGCTTTGGTCGAAGCGGACGTGGTGATCAGCTCGACCGGCGCGACGGAGCCGATCGTCACGGAGGCGATGTTCCGCCCGCTGATCAAGCGGCGTCGGTTCCGCCCGCTGTTCATCATCGACATGGCGGTGCCGCGCGATTTTGAGGCGGCGGTCGGTCAGGCGGCCAACGTGTACCTGTACAACATGGACGACCTTCAGCGGGCGATCGCCGATCAGGCATCGGCCCGGAACGGACAGATCGGCGAGTGCGAAGCCATCATCGAACCGAGCGTCGCCGAATGCTACGAGGCCGTGCAGACCAGCGACTTCGCTGACCTGATCCGCCAACTGCGCGAGCAGCTTCACACAATCGGCGCCGCCGAGGCCCAGCGCACGCTCAACAAGCTCAAGGTCGCCAGCGCCGATGATCTGCAAAAGATCATCGACGAGCACACGCATCGCCTCGTCAACAAAATCCTGCACCGGCCCATCAGCGAGCTGGGCAAGGGCCGCGGCACGGCGGCGGCGATGTACGCCACGGCTTTGCGCCGCCTCTTTGAGCTGGAGCCGGACCAGGAAGATATGGAAAACCCCGAACAAAATGAGATGAAGTAAGCGTATAAGCCATCGCGGGGCGATGGTGTTTCTAGTTTCTGGTTTCTGGTTTCTGGTTTCGAGTTTCGAGTTTCGAGTTTCGAGTTTCGAGTTTCGAGTTTCGAGTTTCGAGTTTCGAGTTTCGAGTTTTCAATTATGGCGACCCGGGCTGCATTTGAACCTCCGCGATCGGCGCTGCGGCATCGCCTGCCGGCGGCGGCGGCAGTCGGGCTGTTCGTGCTCGGCCTCATCGTGGTGAGTCAGGGGCTCGACCCGCTGGCGGCGCGCTTCGCCGCCCTTCTCGTCGTGCTCATCGAATCGGCGCTGGCGGTCGGGGCGTGGCTGATCATGGCGGCGGGCTGGGGCTGGCTCGTGCGACGGGTCATCACTGGCGCGCGCGGCGAGTCGTGCGGCGTGGGCATGGTGGTGCAGCTTGCGATGGGCGTCGCGGCGGTGTGCATGCTCGACTGGATCGTCGGCGTAATGGGCGCGCTCAATACGACGAGCGCGTACGCGCTGGCGATCCCCGGCTGGGGCGCGATCGTGTATCAGACGCTCACCGCCAAGCGCCGCCGATGGAACGACCCGTCCACTTGGCCAAGCTGGCCCTGGCCCACGCTCACCGCCGCGCCCGCCGTCGCCCTGCTGCTCGGCGCGGCGTGCATCGCGCCGGGGTGGATCTGGGCCAGCGAATTCGGCGGGTACGATGTGCTCAGCTACCACCTTCAGCTCCCCCGCGAATGGATCGCAAACGGCGCCATCACCGGCCTGACGCACAACGTCTACTCCTACATGCCCAATCTGTTCGAAGCGGCGTTCATGCAGCTTGGCCTCTGGTACGGGTCGATGCAGGCGGCCAGCTATGCGGCGCAGATGCTGCACGCGGCGATGGCGCTGCTCGCGGCCGTGGCGATCGGACGCATCGTGGCGATCTACCTCAGCGACCGGGCGGGCGCACTGGCCGGGGCGATCTACCTGGCGATTCCATGGACCATCGTCACCGGGTCGATGGCGTACAACGAGCAGACGATGATGGCGCTGGGGGCGGCGGCGCTGCTCGCCGTGCTGCGACCGGGCGAGGCGGCGCCGGCGATGATCGATGAAATCCGCCGGGGCATCGTCGTCGGTTTCCTCTGCGGCGCGGCGATTCTCGTGAAGCTCACCGCGGCGGGTTTCATCGCCGCGCCGATCGCGCTGGTCTTGCTCATGCACATGCGCGGCGGAACGAAGCCGGGGCTTGCACGGTGCGCGGCGTTCATCGCGACGATCGCGCTGGTCATGACGCCCTGGTGCATCCGCAACATGATCTGGACGGGCAACCCGGTGTTCCCGATGTTGACGCAGCTTTTTGGCATCGCGCACTGGACCGGCGAGCAGGCGGCCCGCTGGAACGCCGCGCACACGCCGCATGTCCCGCTCGGCGAGGCCATCGCGGCGATGGGGCCGGAGATTCTTGGGCACAAGCAGTTCGCCTTCGTGATCTTCCCGGCGGCGCTGATCAGCGGCGCGAGGACGCTGCGCGATGCGGAGCGGCGGGGCGTTGCGATCAGTCTGCTGATCATGCTCGCGGCGCAGGCGGCGTTCTGGGTGCTCATGACCCATCATCAAAGCCGCTTCGCCATCCCGATGCTCCTGCCCGCCGCCATGCTCATCGGCCTGTCGCTGCGCGGCAAGACCTGCACCACGCTCGCGCTCGTCGGCGTGTGCGGCGTCACCGCCCTGTCGTACGCCCTCTACCTCGGCGAGCGCGGCGGGGACGCCCCGGCGTTCATCGACGGCGTCGAGGTCCATCTGACCCTCGAACCGCAATTGCCCACCGCCGCCATCAACACGCTCAATCTCGACATGAACCTCTACGCCGAGGGCTACGCCACGCCCTTTTACATCACCCGCCCGCTGACTTATCACACCGTCTGGGACGCGAGCCCGCTGGGCGAAGCGCTGACGGCCGGGGGCGTGCACGGGGCGCGGCAATGGCTGCTCGAGCATGGTTATACGCATCTGCTCGTCGATTGGGGCATGATCCATATATGGACCAGCGAAGGGAATTACGGCTATGACCCGAATGTGTCGATAGAGTCACTGAAGTCGCTGGCGACGGTCTTTCCGGTCGTCAAGGACTGGGGCTTGATCACGCTCTACCGCGTCCGGTAAGTCCGACCGCAAGGAATTGCCATGCCCGCGCCGCGGCCATACTCTATGAGGATGCTCATGCGTAACGCCACATGGATAAAGATGCTGCTGCTCGTGTGCGCCCTGGGCCTCTTCGCCGGCTGCGCCACAACGCCCGGCGCCGCGCACCACGGCAACGCCGACAAGGCCGCGGAACTGACCGCCAAGGCCAAGGCAGCGCAGGAAGCGGGGAACCTGCAGGAAGCGATGATGCTCTTCGAGCAGGCGCTGGCTCTGGATCCGCGCAACACCGATGCGTACATCGGCGTGGGCGATGTCAACCAGGTCAGCGGCGACTACGCCAAGGCGGCGACGCAGTACGAAAAAGCACGCGCGATCGCGCCCGAGAACTTCGACGCCAATTACAAGCTCGCCCTGATGTATCACCTGCTCAATCGCCTCCGCGAGGCGATCAGCACGTACCTCTCCGCCTTGTCGATCGATCCGTCGAACTTCGACGCCAACCTCAACCTCGCCACCGCGTACCTCCAGGTCAATCAGCCCCAGCTCGGTCTGCCCTACGCTCAGCGCGCCGTGGAGTTGAATCCCGATTCCGTGCCGGCGCTGGTGAACCTCGGGTCGATCTACTCCGCGCTGGACGATCACGAATCGGCACTGAAGGCGTACGAAAGCGCCATGCAGCACGAAGATGTGTCCACGCCCGTCGCCATCAACTATGTCAACGCCCTGCTCAAGACCGATCACGCCGACAAGGCCGTCCAAGTCCTCCGTAAGATCGTCGCCAAGGACCCCAAGGGCGAATACTTCGAACGCCTCGGCTACGCGCTGTACAAGACCAACGACTACGCCGGCAGCGCCGAAGCGTACGAACAGGCCCTGGCCAAAAACGAAAACGACACTTCCGCGCTCAACGGCCTGGGCGTCAACTTGATGACGACCTACATCCAGAACGATCGCAAGCAGATCACCCTGCGCAACCGGGCCGTCGACATGTGGCGCAAATCCATCCGCCTCAGCCCCGACCAGCCCCGCATCCTCGACCTCATCAGCCGCTACAGCCGGTTGTAACCTCCCGAACGAATCCGCCCGCCCTCCGTTTAGCGACGCCGCTCGCGGCATGCTTCCCCTCCGTCTTTCGTCATTCGCATTTCGCGTTTACTATTGCCTCATGCCTAACCCCAAACTCCTCGAATGTTTCGACAACCCCCAGCCCACCCGCGATTACATCATCGAGCACATCGCGGAGGAGTTCACCAGCGTCTGTCCCAAGACCGGTCACCCCGACTTCGGCTCCGTCACGCTCCGCTACTGCCCCCGCAAGCGCTGCGTCGAGCTCAAAGCCCTCAAACTCTACTACCAGTCCTTCCGCAATGAAGGCATCTTCTACGAAGCCGTGACAAACCGTATCTGCGACGACCTCGTCGCCCTGATGAAACCCCGCTGGCTCGTCCTCGAAACCCACTGGCGCGGCCGCGGCGGCATCCGATCCATCATCACCGCTGCGCACGGCGATCCGCCCAAGTAGTCGCCCCTCACTTATGCAGTAGCGCCTTCATCTTCTCCCGCAATTCCTTCGAGCCCGGGTCGTCCGCGAGGTTGTTCCACTCGTTGGGGTCCATTTCGTAATCGTACAGCTCCGCGCCTTTGTCGCCGTCGTCGCCCCATTCGGTGTAGCGGTAGCGCTCCGTGCGGACGCTGCGGCCGTCGTTCTTGCCGTGCCTGACCTGCGTGTACGCCGGGTGATCCCACGCCGCCGCGGGGTCCGCCAGCAATGGCCGCAGACTCACGCCCTCGATCGCCGCCGGCGCCTTCAGGCCGCACAAATCCGCCACCGTCGGATAAACATCGAGCAGTTCGACCGCGCGCCCGCTCTTGGAGCCGTTGCCCTTCATCCCCGGCGCGACGATGATCATCGGCACTTTCGCCGACATCTCAAAAAGCTGCTGTTTCTCCCATTCGCTGCCGTGCTCGCCGAGCATCCATCCGTGATCGGACACGAAGACGATGACGGTGCTATCCGCCAGCCCCAGTTCGTCCACCGCCTCGATGACCCGCCCGAGCTGCGCATCCATGAACGAAACCGCTGACATATACGCTCGCTTGAACGTCCGAAGCTTGTCCGCATCGATCTTCGTGAACGTCTCCCGCCGGAAGAACGCCGCGGGCGGAATCTTCTTCAAATGCTCCTCCGGCTCCACCGGCAACTTCACCGAATCCATCGGGTAATTGTCCAGATATCCCTTGGGAATCACATCCGGCACATGCGGACGGTAGAACCCGCAGGCGATAAAAAACGGCCCGTCCTTGTGCTCGCGCAGCAGCTTGATCGTCTCGTCCGCCACCTTGCCGTCCGTCTGAAGCGTGTCCGCGCCGTCGTCGGCGCGCCACGACAGGGCCGCCCCGAGGTTGTCGGCCCGCTCGCCCTTCTTGGGCGGCTTCGCGCCGGGCATGTAGTTGATGATTTCGTTCTCGTCCTCGATATCCTTGCCCGCCGGATTGATCCGCACGTTCCACGACTGCGGATCATCCCCCGCCCCGTTCGTCCCGATCTCGCGCGGCACACCGTAGTGGTAAATCTTCCCCACACGCGCCGAGAAGTAGCCGCTCTCCTTGAAGAGCTGCGCCATCGTCACGCAGTCCGGGTGCAGCTCGCGCAGGTTCGGCCCGTTGGTGATGATCCGCGTCGTATCCGGCCGCTGCCCCGCCATGAAACTCGCCCGGCTCGGGTTGCACAAGGGATACTGACAATACGCATGTTCAAACAGCACACCCCGGGCCGCCAGCTTGTCGATCTGCGGCGACTTGAACTCGCCGCCGTAACTGCCGAGACGACAACTCAGATCGTCGGACATGATCAATAGCACATTGAGCTTCTTCGCCTCCGCCCGCGCGACGCTGCCCGCACAAACCACCAGCGCCGCCGCCAGAACAATGACTCGCATCATGGATGACCTCCGATGCTGACTTCAACTCACCCGATTCAAAACTTATTGCGGGCGCCTTCCTCACCCTTCAAGAGCGAGCCGTCGGATGATGCTCACCTCGGCGTCACTACAATATTCCGATACGCGACCGGGCCCTCCGCGCCTTGCAACATCAACGGGCCCGTCGGATGTTCCTCGCCTGTCAGGTTGCTGGGCGTCGGCTCGGCGACCGTAACATTCTCCTGCACGACCTGGCCGTCGATCGAGATCCGCATGAAGCGTGCCTCAGCGATCTTCTTCCCGGCCGCATCGAAGCGCGGGGCGGCGAAGTCGATCACATAATGATGCCACGCGCCGGCTTTGAGGGGCACGAGCGTGCGCGGCGGCGACACGCCGACGATCGCCCCGCTGTCCATGTTCGTCGGGGCGTCCGCCTTCGCCGCCGGGTCGTCGAGCACCTGCACTTCGTATTCGCCCATGACGAAAATCCCGCTGTTGGACTCGGCGGGGATCATGACGTCCAGTTCGATCACGGCGTCGCCGAACGATTGCTCGGTCACGATGTTCGCCCCGACGATGCCGGGCGAGACGAGGTCGCTCCCGCCCGGCGCGGCGACAAGCTTCTTCGGGTCGGCGGGGTCGAGCGATGCGGCGCCGACGGTCCAGTGATTGCGTTTGACGTGCCCGGCGAAGCGCCAGCCGGTGGTATCGCGGCCGTTGAAGGGCATGATCGGCGGTCTGGCCGGGGCGGGGGGCGATCCGCCGGAGCAGCCCGTGAAGAATATGCACGCCGCGAGCGTGAGGGTTCGTATCATGCGGCCATTGTAACCGCCCGCTATAATTGCTGACGATTTCCCGCCAATTCGCCCACAATGGAAGGTCAACATGCGTTCACGCCTCCCCTGCTTCGCCGGCTGCATCGCGCTTGCCCTCGTCTCCGTGTCGCAGGCGTCCGATCATTTCCTGACGCTCGGCGGGGGTTACGCCCCGCGCGGCAATCAGGTCTCGCTCGAACGCAACGTCATCTACTTCCAGCACGTACTCGAGGGCTTCGGCCTCGCCAAGGCGCCGCACACCATCATGTTCGCCGACGGCGACGATCCCGCGCGCGATCTACAGCTTTCCGATCCCAATCAGGCCGCGCCCCCAATCAATCTCATGCTCGCCGACATCCTCGGCTCCACCGAAGGCATGGACCACCAATACCGCTCGCACGACATCCCCGATTGTCATCAGGCCTGCCGCATCGAAAACATCGACCGCTACTTCGATGACGAGGCGTCCAAACTCAAAGACGGCGACCGTTTCTTCCTCTACTTCACGGGCCACGGCGGCGGCAGCCGCGACAAGGGCCAGCAGAACACCATCATGCACCTGTGGGGCGGGCAGGCGCTGACGGAGCGCGAGTTGACGCAGCGCCTCGACAAGGTTCCCGCCGACGTGCCCGTCGTCCTGGTCATGGTGCAGTGCTTCTCCGGCGGATTCGCCAACGTGATTTTCAACGAGGGCGATCCGGCCAAGGGACTTTCCGACCGCAATCGCGTCGGGTTCTTCGCGACCGTGTACGACCGCTACGCGGCCGGCTGCACGTCGGACGTCAACGAGGCGAATTATCAGGAGTATTCGAGCTATTTCTGGGCGGCGCTGTCGGGCGTGAATCGCATGGGTCAGAAGGTCGACAAGCCCGACTACAACCATGACGGGCATGTGAGCTTCGACGAAGCGCACGCCTACGCCCTGCTGACCTCCAACAGCATCGACGTGTCGGTGAAAACCTCCGATGCGCTGATCCGCCAGTATTCGCGCACGAGCAACAAGGACAAGGACAAGCCCGTCGACGACCTGTTCACCGCCGAGACAAGCTACAGCCGCCTGCTCGCCGTCGCGTCGCCGTGCGAACACGCGGTGCTCGAAGGGCTCAGCAAACAGCTCAAGCTCAATGGCGAGGATCGGGCCAAGGACGCCAAGCGCATGGAGACCGAGATCGGCGCGGAGCGGACCGGCTACGAATCGCGCCAGAGCAACATGCGCAAGCAGTACGACCGGCTGCGCGAGCCGATCGCCCGCATGCTGCGCGACCGCTGGCCGGAGCTTTCCAATCCGTGGCACCCGCAGGTCTGCTTCATCGTGCATGACGAAACCGAAAAAATCATCGACGCCATCGAGAAGCATCCCAACTACGACAAGATGCAGAAGCTCGCGGACCAGATGAACGATCTGGACGACCGCAGCGACGAACTGGAGCGCAAGCAGGTCAAGCTCATGCGATTCCGCTACGCCTGCGAGTCGGTCGCGCTGGCGCACAACCTCGACAAGATCGCGACGCCGCAGATCGTCGAGCATTATCACAAGTTGCTCGCCGCCGAGGCCTGCACGCTCGAATGCGCCGCTCCCGCGCCCGCGTCCGCCGAACCCGTTCGCGCCAAGTCGGCCAAGCCCGCCGGCCGGCCGTGATGATTCGATCCTGAAGAAGGAGGCCCGACATGACACGTCGATGGTCGATGCTTTTTGTTTTGGTGTTCGCCGCGCTGGTGATGGGCGAGGACAAGGCGACGCTCCCGCCGCCGCTGACGCAGTACATGGGCCGCACCATTGCGCAGACGATGCACTGGGAGGGCGCGGCCTGGTTGACGCGCGGCGAGCGGGCGCAGGAGGAGAACACCGACCTGATGCTCAGGATGCTCAAGCTCCAGCCGGGCCAAACGGTCTGCGACCTGGGTTGCGGCAACGGGTATCACACGCTGCGCATGGCCGCCGCCGTCGGGCCGACTGGGCGCGTCTTCGGCGAGGACATTCAGCCCGAGATGCTCACGATGCTCAACGACCGCGCCGACGCCGCCAAGATCGCCAACGTCACGCCCATCCTCGGCACGCTCATGGACCCGCGCCTGCCTGATGGTTCGTGCGACATGATCCTCCTCGTCGATGTCTACCACGAAATCTCGTATCCGCAGCAGATGCTCGCCGCGATACGCAAGGCGCTCAAACCCACCGGCCGCGTCGTCCTTGTCGAGTTCCGTGCGGAGGATCCGAAAGTCCCCATCAAGCCGCTGCACAAGATGTCCAAGGCGCAGGTCGACAAGGAATTGACCGCCAACGGATTCAAGCTCGCCGAGTCCTTCGACGACCTCCCCTGGCAACACATGCTCTTTTACGAACGCGACGACGCACCCGCCAAAGACAAATAATCGCGCACTCCCCCGTTTAGCGACGCCGCTCGCGGCGTGCTTTCCATTCCGTTTCAGGTAACACGTCGCACGCCCATCGCATCGAAAGATGATCATGCCCGACTTCGACTATGACATGTTCGTCATCGGCGCCGGCAGCGGCGGCGTGCGCGCCGCACGCATGTCCGCTCAGTTCGGCGCGCGCGTCGCCATCGCCGAGGAGCGATATTTGGGCGGCACGTGCGTGAACGTCGGCTGCGTGCCCAAAAAACTCTTCGTCTACGCCTCGCACATCAGCGAGGAAATGCGCGACGCCAAGGGCTTGGGCTGGTCCCTCCCGCCCGCGACGTTCGATTGGCCGACGCTCATCGCCAACAAAAACACCGAGATCGACCGGCTCAACGGCGTCTACGACAAGCTGCTCAAGGACCGCAACGTCGAAGTTCTCCACGGGCGCGCCCGGCTGATCGATCCGCACGCCGTTGCGATCAACGACCGCACCCTCACCGCGCGCTACATCCTGATCGCCGCCGGCTCCCGGCCCCACGTGCCCGACATCCCCGGCTGCGAGCTGGGCATCACGTCCGACGAGGCGTTCTTCCTAAAGACGCTGCCCAAGCGCGTGCTCATCATCGGCGGGGGCTACATTGCCGTGGAATTCGCCGGGATTTTTCATGGATTGGGTGCACACGTGACGCAGACCTATCGCGGCCCGCTGTTCCTGCGCGGGTTCGATGATGATGTGCGGCAAGCGCTTGCCGAGGCGATGGCCGCACGCGGGATCGACCTGCGGCTCGATCGGAATGTGACGCGCCTCGAAAAATCCAATGATGCGATCATCGTCACGCTCACCGATGGCTCGACCGTCGAAACGGACTGCGTCCTGTTCGCCACCGGGCGCGAGCCGTATACGCGCGATCTGGGCCTCGAGGCGGCGGGCGTCGAAGCGGACCCGCGCGGGGCAATTCGCGTCGATGCGCATTCCAAGACGAACATCGACAGCGTGTATGCGGTCGGCGATGTGACGAATCGGATGAACCTGACGCCGGTCGCGCTGGCGGAAGGCATGGCGGTGGCCAAGACGCTCTTCGGTAATCAGCCCACGGCCATGCACTATCACAACATTCCCACGGCCGTGTTCAGTCAGCCGCCGATCGCGACCGTCGGGCTGACCGAAAAGCACGCCCGGCAGGCGTATGACGATGTCAACGTCTACCGCTCGAGCTTTTATCCGCTCAAGTCCGCGCTCGCCGGCCGGCGGGAAAAGACGCTGATGAAAATCATCGTCGATGCGGCGACGGATCGCGTATTGGGCGTGCACATCATGGGCCCCGACGCGGCGGAGATGATTCAGGGCGTCGCCATCGCCCTCCAGTGCGGCGCGACCAAGTCGCAGTTCGACGCCACGATCGGCGTGCATCCCACCTCGGCGGAGGAATTGGTCACGATGCGGACACGGGCGGACTAAAGTCCGCCCGCCTCAGGCGATTTCGCTGGTGATCATGTCGGCCGCGGGAGCGACGACGATGTTCTTGAGCGGTTTGTCGGCGAGGGCGCGCGTCACGTTGTCCGCCTCCTCGTTGTACTTGCCGCGGCGCTGAAGCAGCTTGTAGTAGAGCCCCGCGTCCGGCGGATTGACCTTCCAGCGCGGGTTACCTTCCTTGTCATAATCGATTTCGCCCGTGTAGACGACCCGGCCCAGTTCGTCCTTGACGACTTCCTTTTTGCCGTTGATCTCCATCGTCTGCGGCACGTACCGCACGCCGCAGCGGCAAAGCGCCTCGTCGAGCGCGATCTCGCGCGCCGCATCGGGCATTGTCGCCCATGCCTCCATCATGATCACGATCTTGAAGTCGTTGCCCGTCGAAAGCTTCTCGGTCTGCGTGCATTTTTTCGTCTGCGTCACGACGATGTGATTGTCGCGCACGCTCTTGCCGTCGGAGCAGAGGACCCACACGCCGGCCATCGCCAGATGCACGTGATGCTCCTCCTTGAGTTCATTCACCTGCCTGCGGATTTCCTCGGGGGCCTGCCAGATGCTCGCCATGTTTTTTCACCTCGTAGGGGCCACGGTGGACAAACGACCGAGCATACCCAAGCGGCGCGGCAAAGTCGATGATGTGCACGGGATGGGGAAAAGTTGTCGGAAGTTCCCACCTCTCCCTACGGGAGAGGTCGGCCCGAAGGCCGGGTGAGGGTGCGTTCAATCACTGACTGCTTCCGATTTCGAGCGCACCCTACTCCGTGGCCACCCTCACCCCAGCCCTCTCCCGGAGGGAGAGGGGGGCGGACAATATTCAGGACTCGGTCAATTCGTAGAACCCTTTGCCCGTGGCGCGGAGTTTGCCTTGACGGGCGAGTTCGATCCAGACTTCCGGCGGAAACTGGTCGGGGGGGATGATGCTTGAAATCTCCGACGCCTTGCCGCCGGTGAGCGGGCGGACGGTGAGCTGCGATTCATCGTCGAGCTTGGTGAGCTTGAGCCGGCGGCGGAAAGCTTTCATCGCCGACTTGAGTGTGGCGTCATCGATCTGCGGGCCCGAATCGGTCGCCGCTTCCGGGGGCGAAGGCGGAGCGGCCAGTTCGTCGATCAGGGCGGCGAACACGTTGACGTCCCGCCGGGCGATCACATTGGCGACGTGATTGGCGTTAAGCTTGGTCTTCTTCAGCTCGTTGAACGCCGACTTCCACTGCGCCGATGCACGGCGGGGATCATCGAACGTGCGCATCTCCGCCAGCAGTCCGCGCAATTTGCCCGCGATTTCGTTGAGGTCAGCCATGATTCACTTCCCCGGCACGGTCAGTTCGTTCACGAGCCGCGCTAATTCTTCGATATTCTTTTTCTGCAAAAGGATTTTGACGCGCAGCGGATTGGCCGACGTCTTGGCGAGCGCCTCTTCGACGCGCTTCCACAGCGTCGCCGCCTTCTTTTCCGACTCGCACAGGTACAGATCGCTGACGATTTCGCTCAGGCGTGTCAGGACGATCGTGTCCTGATGCTCGTAGTAGCGATTGATGATCTTCTTCTGATGGGCGGAATAGTCCTGACCTTTGGCCATGCGCTGTCTGCTCCTGTCGTGGCTCACATGATAGGCGGAATCAACTGATAACAGAACACCGCCGAGGCAGTCACGACGTTGAGCGAATCGGTCCCGCGTTGCATGGGGATCACCACGCGCTGTTGACACAGCGCCAGCACCTCCGTGCTGATGCCGTCCACTTCATGGCCCAGCACGAGGCCGAGCCGATCGGGCGACGTCGGGCGGGTCGTCAGTTGTAGCGGCTGATCGCCGTCGAGCGTGGCGGCGATGAGCGTCATGCCCCATTGTCCGCGCAGCCGGGCGAGGTCGGCGGCGATGTCGCCGCTCCGCAGGATCGGCAGGTCAAACACCGCGCCCATCGACACGCGCACGCTCCGCCGATAGAACGGATCGCAGCATGTCGGCCCGAGCAACAGACCCGTCACACCCATCGCCGCCGCCACGCGCACGATCGCCCCGAGATTCGCCTGCTCCGTGAGCCGGGGCGCGATGAGCAGCGTCATCGGCTCGCCGGCCTGCTGCATGAACTCATCAAGCGCCGGCATCTTCGGCCGGCACGCGACGGCGAGGACGCCCGTGTGAATGGCGAACCCCGCGAGCTGCGTCATGGCCTCCGCCGGCAGCACATACAGCGGCACGTCGGCGGGGACGCGCTGCGCCATCGCCTCACACCGGGCGTCATCGCACAGGACGGACACGGTCGTGAACGCACTGGCGAGCAGGCGCTCGACGAGGCGTTTGCTTTCAACGATGAACAGGCCCGATGACTCGGCGAGCCGGCGGTCCTTGAGCGAAGCGTACGGCTCGAGGCGCGGGTCATGGATGTCGCGAAGTTCGATGAGCGGCATGGGAACAGATTAGCCGATTCAAAACGGCGCCGGGGACTCGAAGCTCATGTCGCGATCGGTGGCGGGATGACGGAAGGCGAGCATCGAAGCGTGCAGTGCGAGGCGCGGGGACAGGGCCTGCACCGCCGGCCGGGCGTACAACGGGTCGCCGAGGATCGGGTGACCGATCGACATGAGGTGCACGCGCAATTGATGCGAGCGGCCGGTGCGCGGTTCGAGCTGCAAGCGCGTGCGATCGGCGAAGCGCTCCAACACATGCCAGTCCGTCACGGCGGGTTTGCCGGCGACGCGATCGACGCAATGGCGCGGCGGGTGATCGAAATCCTTGCGGAGGGGCAGATCGATCCGCCCCGCTTCGCCCTCGACCGCCCCGGCGACGAGCGCGGCGTAGAGCTTGCCGACGAGCCGGTCGTGGAACTGCCGACTGAGGAATCGGTGCGTATCGGCGTCGAGGGCCAGGACGATGAGGCCGGATGTGTCGCGGTCGAGACGGTGCACGATCCGCGCCGCGGCGTACTGATGTTGAAGCCGATGCAGAAGGCAATCGAGCTTGTCGGGGCCGAGGCCCGGCTGCGTGAGGAGCCCGCTGGGCTTGTCCGCCACGACGAGCTGCGCATCGTGATACACGATCGGAATCGGCGGCAGTTCAGTGGGATTGGAGATAGGCGATGATGTCGAGTGATTCATAGAGCCAGCTCACGGACCCGTCCGGTGACGCGATGCGCAGGCACGGCACCTGACCTTTGCCTCCGCCCTGCACCAGATCATAGTAATGCGCCCGGTCGGCGTTGATGTTCCGCAACTCGATCACGCGGCCCATGTCCTCCAGCGCCTCCAGCACGCGGATGCAATACGGACACGTCGGCTTGTAGTAAAGCGCCAGTGCGGGCGAATTCACATCGGACGGATTCATGGCCAACTCAATAATGCGGGGGCGGCGGCTCATCTTCGGGTCGCGGCGTCTGGGCGGGCGAATCGATCTGGCGGCGAAGCTTGTGCAACTGCTGTTCGATGAGCTCGAGCCGCGCCTGCTGCTCGATGACGATGGCGTTGAGCGCGTCGAGCGTGTGCTCCACGTAGGCGATTTTCGATTCGAGTTCGACAAGCCGTTGATGCATGAGGCCCATTGTAGGCGGGCGAGGCCCCGGCCATGCCCGCGCGGGTTTGTGCGGATATGGAACACGATTCACCGGGGCCTGGGTCCAATATGGGGCGCGCCGGCGACGGATCGCCCCGTTGAATCAACTTTTAATTATCATATTTTGGCCCGCATTTGACGGGTATATCGCGATTTACTGTTTTTTCCCAGATTCGCGCCTCGCTGGCACGGGCATTGTTTTGGTGATTTTCGAGATTCGTGAACATGGGAGTGTTCACGGGACGGGAGCCCGCAACGGGCCTCGTCGAAAAAAGCACGAGCGCCGGATGGTCCGGTCAAAAACACAAGCGTTGGTCTGGTCGGCTGGAGGGCCGCTCTAGGGTATCGCTGCAGAAAAGAAAGGGAGATCCCATGATCTCGATCCGCAAGTCCTCCATCGTCCGTAACGTCCTCGCTCTCACCCTCACCGCCGCGATGTTCGCCTTCGCCGCCTCGTCCGCACGAGCCGACATCCGCACCTACCAGATCGGCACCGGCTCCAACGTCGACACCAGCGCCTCCTCCGCCGGCCTGACCGTCAGCACCAGTCTCTTCAACATTGCCGGGCACACCTTCAACCTCGACGACGGTCAGTACCACAGCTTCAACTTCTTCAGCAT
Organism: Planctomycetota bacterium; assembly: GCA_016125255.1. Taxonomy (NCBI): domain Bacteria; kingdom Pseudomonadati; phylum Planctomycetota; species Planctomycetota bacterium. The sequence goes on from WGMD01000005.1 coordinate 84,140, forward strand.
CTGGACCGACGAAGGTCAGGTCAACGGCTCCGACACCACGCCCCAGGACATCATCGCCACCCTCGACTTCGACCTGCCCGTCAATCAGGATGTCAACGTCACCGGCGAAACCGTCGGCGTCATCAGCGGCAGCTACCAGTACGGCAGTCTCTCGTGGGACGCCCCGGTCATCATCGACGCCCTCGGCGTCAAGTTCGAAGTCCGTCTCTACGACGTGACCTTCAACTGGGGACGGCACGGCCTCAACGATTCCTGGTGCTACGGCGCCGACGTGAAGGCCAAGGTCAAGCAGCTTGATTCGTGGACCCCCAACGTCACGCCCGTCCCCACCCCCGCCGCCCTGCCCGCCGGACTGGCGCTGATGAGTCTCGGCGTCCTGCGTCGCCGCCGCAGCAACGGATGATGGATTTGACAAACTACTGATCCCCCCGCCCCCGATGATGCACTCCATCATCGGGGGTCTTTCATTTTGCGCGCCGCGCCGCCCCATCATGCACCTGAAAACCCCCTCCCGTGAAGGGAGGGGTTGGGGGAGGGGTTTACACATGCGTGCTCACGCATGGGCCGGTTCGACCTTCGGGAAATCCAGCGGCGTCTGGTGAATGTGGTTGAACAGGTTCGTGAACGTCGCCAGCGCGATGACGGCCGGGACCTCGGTGATCTGCGCATCGGAGTAGCCCGCGTCGCGCATCGCCGCCAGTTCCTCGTCGCCGACGTAGCCCTTGCTCTCGACGACGCGGCGGGTGAAGTCGGCGAGCACCTGCTGTTTGGGGTCATCGAGTTGGCCGTTGCGGATGCCGGCGACCTGGTCGGGCGTGAAGCCCACCGCCTTCGCCGCGGCGGAGTGAGCGGCGACGCAGTATTCGCAGTGGTTGAGCACGTCCGTCGTGAGGTGCACGATCTCGCGCTCTTTGGCGTTCAAGGCACCGGCCTTGAGCGTGCCGGCGAACTGGAGATACGCATCGAGCGCGACGGGGCTGTTGGCCATGCCCTTGAGCAGATTCACCACCCGGCCGAGCTTCTTTTTGGCCAGGTCATAAAGGGGCTGAACCTTCTCGTTGGCCTGTTCGACTTCGATGACGGGGAGACGAGGCATCGCTGGACTCCTTCTTGAAAAGAGCGGTGGCCCCAGAGTGGATGATTCGGGTTTCCCGGTCCGCGGGCAACGATGCCAGCAGTCCCGACAATGATTTGGATGCCGGTGTCCAGAATGGGTTACGCTCAGTGCAAAAAAAAAAGACCCCGGGTTGAGCCGGGGTCTTCCGATCCGCGGTCGAGCGGAGATTATTTGGCCTTCTTCTCGGCGCCCTTGTGATGGTCCTTCATGAACGCTTCGAACTCGGTCAGGGTCACGGAGCCGTCGCCGTCGGTGTCCATCTTCTTGAACGCCTTGTCCGCCTTGGCGGCCTTGTCGGCGGGGAGCCCGGCCTTGTATTCGTCGAGCGAGAGCTTGCCGTCGTTGTTGGTGTCCTTGTCCTTGAACATCGCCTCCGGGCTGTGCTTCTTGCCGCCCTTGTTGCCGGCGAAGCTCGTGCTCGCCGCGCCGATGCAGACCGACAACGCCAGAATCGCCATGATCCAGTTACGCATGACCAACCTCATTTTTGTTGGGGGATTCATCCGACCGGGCCTCGGAACCATTCCGCCGCACCGGCCTTCACCAGTACGAACGAACGACCGGACCGCCTATTGCACGGCGTGCGACGAAGCCGCCCCCGCGTTTGTATGGAAAGCTCTCTTTCCGGAGATCAAATGAAGAACGGAACCGCCGTCAGGGCCAAGCCGATGGTGAACATCAATAGCGCCCCCGGCACGAAGTAGGGATAGACCATCAGCAGGATGCCGATGATGACGTAGTTGAGTTCGACGCGTTGTTTGCCGTAGAGGAACATGCCCATGCCGATCGATCCGAAGAGCAGGGACACGAGAATCGAATTCATGTCGAAGTTCATGGCGAGTCCTCCCGGCGGTCCGGCGGGGCCGCGATCTTCGACATTCATCGGCGCAAACGCCTCGCCGAATCACCCGCCCCCTTCCCCTGTCCCCGCTTTTACCCCTATCATGCCCGCATGATCCGCAAACTCGTCAGCACCGTCATCCTCCTCGCCCTCGGCGCCGCCGCCATGTACTGGGCCCTGGGCCACTACATCGTCGTCACCGCCGACAAACGCCTCATCGTCCCCAAAGCCACGATGACGCTGACCGACACCTATGTGGACATCAAGGACTGGACCCCCGACGACTTTAAGAAACACGAAGCGCTGACCCAGGCCCTCATCGACAACGACCACGAAGACCTCGTCCTCAAAACCGCCGGCCAGTCGATCCTCGACGCCGTCAAGGAAAAGGCCGGCGAACTGCTCAAGAAAAAGAGCGATGAGAAATGACGCTACGATCCGCGCTTAACCCAGCGTGATCTTCCGCTCGAAAAAGTCGAACTTCGCCGCCTGCTTCGCCTGCCACAAGGTCGCCTCGGCCGTGGCATTCGCCCGGGCGCAGCCGTCCTTGAGAATATCAATCACATCATCATCGCTGAACTTGGCGTGCCGCTCGCGCACCGGTTCGAGAAACAGATTGATCGCCGCGGAGACTTCCTTCTTAAGGTGCCCGTCGCCGATCTTCCCGGCGGCGTACTCGGCGATCAACGCCTCCACCTTCCGGGGGTCCTTCTCGAAAGCCGTCAGGTATTCGATGATCGTGTTGTTTTCCAGAACCGGCGGATCGTCCATCGACCCGCGCCCCGTGAAGATCTTGTTGCACTTCTTCTGCACGGTCTTCGGATCGTCGCTCAAAAAGATGGCGTTATCGAGCGACTTGCTCATCTTGTTCTTGCCATCGATGCCCGTCAGCCGGGCGATGCGGCCGGTCTTGGCTTCGGGAATCGGAAACACGCCGCCGAGCTTTGCGTAGTCCGCGTCGGCGGCATGGGGATCGACTCCGCAGTAAAGCTGATCGAATTTCCGAGCGACTTCGCGCGTCATCTCGATGTGCGGAATCTGATCCTCACCCACCGGCACGAACGCCGGCCGAAACGCCAGAATGTCCGCGATCTGGCCGACGGGGTACATCAGAAATCCGAACGAGTAGTTGTCGCCGAGGTTCTTGACGCGGATTTCGTCCTTGATGGTCGGGTTCTTCATCAGCCGGCCGTACCCGAGCAGCATGGCGAAATACCATGTCAGCTCCGCCACCGCCGGAATCTCCGACTGCACGAACAGCGTCGCCTTCTTCGGGTCGATCCCGCAGGCGAGCCAGTCTTTGACGATGCTGATCGTCGCCGCTCGGATGCCGACCGTGTCCTCGACGCGCGTCGTCAGCGCGTGCAGGTTCGCCACGAAAAAATAGCTCTCGTACAGCTCCTGCATCGCCAGTCGATTCTCGATCGAGCCCACATAATGGCCCAGATGCAACGAAGCCGTGGGCGTATCGCCCGTCAGCACACGCGGTTTGTCGCTCGTCAAAGTCATGGGACGGGTATTATGCGGAAAAATCGCACGTGACGCCATGCGAGCCCCACGCACGCCGCACGCGGCGTCGCTAAACTGGCGATTCGACCCGCCGATTTGCGACCGCGCCCGTATCCGTCTACGATTTCGGCCCCAACTGAGATACGCAATGACCGCATCGTTCGACTATCGCAACCTCCCCAAAGAGCCCGTCCCCTGCCCCATCTGCGCCTCGACGCAGTTCACCACGCTCTGCGACACCGATCGCTATCTCATGGGCCTGTCCACCTCGCGCTGCGACGGCTGCGGTCTGATCATGACCAATCCCCTGCCGACCACCGAGACGCTCAACGAGTTCTACCACCACCACTACCGCAAGTACTACCGCAAACTCGAGCACCCCGACCTTTCGTACATCCGACGCTACTCCCTCGACGCACGCGCGGCCCACACCGTCCGCTTCCTTCAGTCCGCCGGCCTGCTCCCGCAAAACGCCCGCGTCCTGGACGTGGGCTGCGGCGAAGGGTCCATCCTTCGACAGATTCATGTGACCCGCCCCGATATCCATGCCGTCGGCGTCGAGATGTACAAGCCCTTCGCCGACTTCGCCCGCACATACGCCCAAGTGCCGATCTATCCGGTGCTCGATGAACTACCCGAGGGCGAAGCCGGGCCGACGTATGACCTGGTCATCCTGAGTCACGTCCTCGAGCACGTTCCCGATCCGCCCAAGTTCATGGCCGAGCTGGCGACCTACCTCAAGCCGACCGGCCGGCTGTTCATCGACGTGCCCGATGTGACCAAGTATCACTGGCTCGCCGATCTGCACATCGCGCACATTTACCACTTCTCGCGCGCGACGCTCGCCCGCACCGCTGAGAAGGCCGGCCTGCACACCACGCAGATCGAGATTCACAAGCCGCCGAAACTGCCGAGCTGCATCCGCGCCGTCTTCGCCGGCGCGCCGGTCGGCGAGCGCGTCACCGTTGAGCCGGACCCCGCCGAGGATGCCGCCACCGCCGAGCATATTCGCGCGATGAAGAAGAACGCCTGGCTCTTCAACAAGTGCTTCAGCTTCTCGATGTGGTTCTACGAAACCATGTGGGCGGTCAAATCCAAGCTGCCCGGGGCGAGCAAATGAAAGCGGCGATGGGCTGGCTCCTGGCGGCGGTCGCGCTGACCACGGTCACGCTGCGAATCCTCGGCCCAAGCGACCTGAACACCAAAGATCAGCCCCGCACCGTCGCCTACACCGTCGACATGTTGCAGAACCATCGCTGGCTCTGGCCCCTGGACATGGAGGGCGTGCCGACCTACAAGCCCCCGCTATACAACTACCTCGACGCCGCCGTCGTCGGTACGACCGGCGTCTATGATGACTGGACCTTCAAACTCCCCTCCCTCCTCGCCGGCCTCGCCACGACGCTGATCGTCATCGTCATGGCCAAACGCATGACCCCCGCAAGTGACAAATACATCGTCACGTGCGCATCGCTCCTCGCCGGCATCCTATGGCTCGCTAACTTCTCGACGATCCGCCTCATCTACATCGCCCGACCTGACATGCTCCTGTGCTTCTTCCTCGTCGCATCATGGGCGCTGGCGACGATCCTGCTCAGTGAACCGCGCGATGACACAAGTCCGCCGAATCCAAATCGCCGGCGTGCGATCGCTCTGCTTCTGTGGATCTGTGTGGGACTGGCTGCACTGACGAAAGGGCCGCCCGCCTTTTTGCCGGTGATCTTCATTCTCGTCAACGCCCCGCTCACGCGTGGCCGAATCGGAGCCGTGCGCGACACCGGCATCCTTTGGGGCCTGCCCCTGGCCGTGGGCATCTTCGCCCTCTGGGGACTCCCCGCTTACTTGACCATCCCCGCCGGCTTCGGCCAGACGCTCGCCAACATCGAATACGTCCGACTCACCAACCAGCAATCCGGCAATCCCTACTGGCTCAACTTCATCCTCACGCTCTGGCAAAACCCCTTCTACTTCCTCGCCCGCTTCGCCGTGTGGGCGGTGCTGTTCATCTGGGCGCTGGTGCACATCAAGCCCGCCCGCTGGATGCGGCACCCGATGGGCCCGGCCATTCTGTGGGTCTTTCTTGTATTGATTTTCTATCTGGTGCCATCGCTGAAGCGTGATGACTATCTCATCCCCGCCTTCGCCCCCGCCGCCATCGTCGCCGCATGGTTCTGCGTCATCGAACTGGGCAAAGCCCGACCCGCCGCCGCCGTCCTCGCCGGTTGCGTCGGGCTGGCCATCTGCCTCGGCTCCGCCGTCAACGACCTGGCCCTCCGCCCGCAACACGGCGAACCCTTCGGCGACAACGTCCGCAATTTCGCGTTAGAAGTCCGCCAGCACGTCGCCCCCGATGAGTCCATCGCCTTCATCCACACCGGCTACCATCCCCTCCAGTCCTACCTCGCCCGCAACCAACCCAGCCGCGAACCGACCGACGAGCAGCGCGCCAGCGCGAAGTGGATCATCCAACCGATCGTCGATGCGCCGAACCTGACGCCCATCGTGACCAGCGCCCCGCTCCCGCAGGTCATCGACCGCCGCGAACCAGCAAGGTTGGGCCTGTATTCAACCCCTTCCCCTTGAGGGGGACGGCTGCTTGCGGTGAGCGATGTCGAACCGGGTGGGCGTGAATCACATCCGTACACGCCCGCAACCGTTTCGATGCGGAACGCAATTGACCTGATACGATTCACCCTCCCCTAGCCCCTCCCTCGGAGGGAGAGGGATAAATGCGAACTCCTCCCCCGCGAGGGGGCGGTGGGGTGGGGGCGAATCGCATCCGCCCAAGGCCGCGCCCGCTTCGATGCGGAGCCGTTTCGAACTGATACGATTCACCCTCCCCTAGCCCCTCCCTCGGAGGGAGGGGGACAAGGCCCGGAGCGCGCCCGTTGAGTGATGAAGTGTCGACAATTGGAAATCCCTCCCCCAGCCCCTCCCTTCAAGGGAGGGGGATACCGAGTCCACGCGCGATCATGATTCTGCTGATCATCGCAGCGCTGGCGATGCTCGCCGTGCGCATTTGTGGTCCGAGTGACATTTATGATGAAGAGCAGCCGCGGACGCTTTCGTACACGGCGGACATGCTGCTGAACGGGCGGTGGTTTTTGCCGCTGGATGGCGACGGCATCCCGGCGACGAAGCCGGTGCTTTACAACTGGATCGGCGCGGCGGCCGTCAGCGCGTTTGGCTGGCATGAATGGGCGTTCAAGCTGCCGTCGATTTTGAGTGCGGTGACGATTCTGGTGCTGCTGGTCATCGCGGCGCGACGGATGATTCCCCCGGAAATGGTTCCCTCGATCGAGGATCGCACGGCTCTGGGGTTTGCCGCGGGGTTGCTGTGGCTTTGCTGCCCGGGGCAACTGAAGATGATTTATCTGGGGCGCACGGATCTGCTCCTCACGGCTTGTCTGACGGGGGCGTGGGTTTGCGGGGCGATGGCGCTGGCGGAGGAAGGCGATTCTCAAAACGAAGCGAGCCATACTTCGGATCCACCCTCACCCCAGCCCTCTCCCGAAGGGAGAGGGAGTCGGAAGTGGGCGCTGGCGTGTTGGTTGTTTGCGGGGGGGGCGGCGCTGGCGAAGGGGACGTTGGTGCTGTTGATCTTTCTGTTTCTCATCGCGTCGGCGAAGTTGCTGCATGGCCGGTTCAGCGCGATGAGGCGGACGGGTTGGTGGTGGGGCGTGCCGCTGATGCTGGGGATTTTTCTGGTGTGGGTGGCGCCGGCGTATTTGGAGAATCCCGAGTTTTTCGTGAAGTATCTGATCGGGCGGCAGGTGGTCGAGCGTGTCGGGGACCATGGGTTTATCGACATGATCAAATCGGCGTGGCGCGGGCCGTTTTTTGTCGTGACGCGGATGGCGCCGTGGTCGGTGATCGCGGTGTTGGGGTTGGTGTATTTATTTGAAGGGGCGGAGCGGCGTTGGAGGCGGAGCGCGATGGGGCCGGTGGTGATGTGGGTGTTGGTGGTGACGGCGTTTTTCATCGTGGTGCCGGCGCGTCGGGCGGATCATGTGACGCCGATCTATCCGGCGATGGCGCTGCTCGCGGCGTACGGGCTCGTGACGGTGACGTGGGCATGGGGCTTGACGGTGGGTCGCGGGGTCGGGCTGGCGATGATCATGCTCGGCGCGCTTTGCGTGCATCAGCTCACCAACTCCGCCGCGGCGAAGCAGCGCTACGGCGAGAACGTGTATGAATTCGCCCGGCGGGCTGAGTATCTGACGCACGGCGAGGCGATCGCGTTTGTCGATATTCGCGCGCGCAATCTGCCAATCCCGCTGTTGCTTCACGTTGCCCGCGGCGCGGACGACGCGACACCGGCACAGATCGCGGCGGCGAAGTGGATCATCCGGCCGGTGAAAGAGGGCGAGCAGCCAGTACTCGTGTCGGGCGACGTGCCGTCCGGCCCGACGGGCGAAGTCGGGCGGATCGGGTTGTTTCATGCGGAACGGAGCCCGCCGCGCTGAAGCGCGGCAGGCCGGGTGATGCGGGGCGTTATTTGAAGATCGACGCCGCTTCGCCGAACTTGGAGCCGAAGACCCATTCGGGCAGCGGCTTTCGGGGGCGCGGCGTCTGATCGCGACCGGCCAGTTCTTTGTCAGCGAACGTCGCCGGGTCGGCGGCGTAGCCGATGGCGATGGCGGTCATGGGATCGTGACCCTCGGGGACTTTGTAGGTCATGCGGACTTTCTGCAGGTCGACGCCGGCCATCTGGTGCACGGCGAGGCCGAGCGCGGTGGCCTGCGCGCAGAGGTTCCCGGCGGCGAGGCCCAGGTCGTGTTCGCAGACGCGATTGGGCGTGTTGTTGCGGGAGAAGGTGCGCTTGGTGGTGGTGAGGATCAGCACGCCGGCGTGTTTGGCCCAGGCCTGATTGGCTTCGGTGAGGCAGCTCATGGCGGTCGCGAACGCCGGGGCGTCGGTGCGTTCGGCGACGATGTAGGACCAGGGCTGCTCATTGAACGACGAGGCGGCCCATCGGGCGGCTTCGAGGCAGGCGATCAGCTTCGTGCGCTCGACGGGCTTGCCGTCGAAGGCGTACGGGCTGAATCGGTCGGCGATGATGGGCAGAATGTCGTGATCGGGCTGGGCGATTTTGGTGGTGTTGCGGTACGTCATGGTTCACTTCCTGAAAACTGGCCGCGAGCGCCTCGCTGAACGGGCGGGCGCGTCAGCGGCCGACGCAGAACAGCTTGCTGTTGGTGCGGACGAAGAGGTTGCCGTTGGCGACGGCGATGGAGGCGCAGATGCCGTCGTCATCTTCCTTGCCGAGCATGTTGTGTGCGACGATCTTCCCGTCGGCGGGGTCGACGACGATGACTTCGCCATGATGGTTGACGCAGTAGATATGCCCATCGGCGCCGGTCGGCGAGGCGCGCCAGAGGTATCGGCCGGGCAGTTCGATGGACCATTCGATCTTGCCCGTCGCCGGCTCGACGCGCGAAAGCGCCTTCCGCACGTCGGACATGATGAAGAAGCGCCCCTGATAAAACAGCGGCGTGGGCACGTCGCTCGTCAGCGGCCCGCGGTCCTCGCTCTGCCACGCCAGCGTTCCGTCCGCCGCCCGCACCGCGAAGATCGGCGCCTTCTTGGGGGCGCACGCCAGAATGATCCCGTCGCCGATGACCGGCGAGGGCACGACGCGCCACCACTGCTCGCGGTGGTCCGGGTTGTATGTGCCCCAGCGCCAAAGCTCCTTGCCCGTGTCGGCTTCGTGGCTCGTCACCACGTCCCCGCCGAGCACGATGTACTGCTTGACGCCGTCCTTCTCAAATGGCATCGGCGTGGAGTACGCCTCGTGCGACTCCATCTTCGCGTCGCTAGGGCGGACATGGCGATAGATCGTCTTGCCCGTCGCCGGTTCGAGGGCGAGGATGTACGACTCGTTGCCGTCCTTGCCGATGTCGTGCACCGGCTGATCGCGCTGAAGGACCTGCACCAGAAGCTGGCCGTAGAGAATCGTCGGGCTCGCCGAGAAGGTCCACTGGTAGGTGAACTGGCCGTAGTCGTCCTGCAGATTGCGCTGCCAGAGTTTTTTCCCCTCCACCGTGAACCCCGCCAGGTCGCCGTTGCCGTAGAGGAAGATGACGACCTTGCCATCGGTGACGGGCGAGGGCGTGGCGAAGGTCGAGCGGTTGTCATAGGGATGCTGATAGCCGGTGCCGACCTGCTGTTGCCAGAGCAGCTTGCCACTGGTGCGGTCGAAGCACATGGCAAAAAGCTTTTTGTCCGCGGGGCTGGAGCTGGTGATGAACACGCGATCGCCGGTGATGATCGGCGTCGCGGCCGAGGGCCCGGGCAGATCGACCGCCCACTTGACGTTCTGGGTCTGCGAAAACTCGACGGGCAGATCCGTCTCCGGGCTCGACCCGTCGTGATTGGGCCCGCGCCAGTTGGCCCAGTCCGCTCCCCGGGCCGCCGGCGAAAGCGTCAGGGCCCACACACACACCATCCCGATCGTGATTTTCGCCAGTTGCCGCATGAGATGAACCTTTCTGCAACAGGTCAAAACGGACTGATTATAGAGGAACTTCGCTGCGATACCGGGCAGGACGCGGATTTTCCCATGATCATTGCATTAGGGCAACCCCTTACCGGCACGACCCGCGGGGCGCTGTAGATTTCCTAGTCCATGAAAGATGTCACTTTGGAAATCTATCGGCGCACCAACGGCGCGTACCGGCTGAGCGTTCGACAATGGGTCGATCAGCCCGTCGATGTCGCGTTCGCCTTTTTCGCCGACGCCGCCAATCTGCGGAAGATCACGCCCCCCTGGCTGCATTTTCACATCCTCACCCCCCTGCCCATCGCCATGTTCGCCGGGCAGACCATCGACTACCGCCTGCGATTGCACGGCATCCCCGTCCGATGGCACACCAAAATCACCGAGTGGGACCCGCCCTACGGGTTCGTCGACGAGCAGGAGCGCGGCCCGTATCACCAATGGGTCCATCGCCACCGCTTCATCGAACACGACGGCGGCACGCGCCTCGAAGACGACGTCGACTACCGAAGCCCCGGCGGACGACTGCTGCACGCCCTGTTCATCAAGCGCGACCTGACGAAAATCTTCGCCTACCGAAGCCGCGTCATCGCCGACCACTTCGCCAACGCCGAATCCTTCTCCGCCTGATTGGATCAGCGGGCGATGTAGTCGATCACGAACGCCTTCTCAAGCTGCGGCTTGAGCATCGAGACGAACTGCAGATGGGCCGGGTGCGTCAGGTACGTCTTGAGCCCCGCCGGGTCGTCGAACGTCACGATGTAACAATGCGTGAACCCGTCCGCCAGATTCTCCGGCGAGACGTTCGTGCCCCATTCGAATCCGCGGATGGTGTCGATCTTCTTGGGCAGTTCGGCGAAGGCGGCGTTGATCTTGTCGATCTGCTCGGGCGTCGTCGAGGGGGTGAACTTGAACGACACGACGTGGCGATACAGGCCGGTCGTCTGGCAGGTCCCGTCCATCTTGCAGCACGAGTTGGATGCACAGCCCGCCAGAAGCGCGAGCGTCATCACACACACCAGCATCATTTGAAACATCGCAGACCTCCGCGGTGAATGGGTGAACGAAGCGGAGGGCAGTCTACCGAACAGGCCATCGGACGCAACCTTCGCGCAACAGAAAAGGCCCGGTGAACGGGCCAACTCTGCTTCCGAATCTTTCCGCTGACTGATCCCCTGGGTTGCAACAGGTTCAGTCGACGGGTGGTTGATTTTTTCCGACTTCGCCGCCGCTCACATGCCGGTCAGGCCGTGGCTCAGGTAAGCGATGGTCAGGAGCACGATCATGCCCGCCATGGCTGCGTGACGAATCTGGATGCGATCGTAAGTCATCGGATCATCCCTTCAATGCGAGGCCGTTTCCGATCCGGCCCGCCGTCAGGCCGGTGTTCATCTTCGGGAGACACTTAAGCGAAGTGCGTGCCAAACTCGGCGGCTATCCGAAGGTCGTCGTAAGTGGCGATTTCGCGGCAAGCTATGGCGACAGGGCCTGATTAACAGCGTTATCGATTGTGCCGATTGTAGTACCACGATGCGCCAGTGCGGCGAGGCAAGTGTACCGGAACAACACAACCGGCCGGTCGGGGCGCACTCATCCATCCCCAACATGCCGGCGGCTTGTCATTTTCCGGGGGCGCGTGTACAAACGGTCGCTCGCCAGGTGATTTAGAAAGTCGAGGTCCACATGGGTTTTCCAGAGCCGTTCTTCCGCTGGCGTCCGCATCCGTGGCACGGGCTTGACGCCGGGCCCGAAGCCCCGGCGGTGGTGCAGGCGTACATCGAGCTGACGCCGTTCGATTTCGTCAAGTATGAAATCGATAAGTCGACCGGCTATCTGCGCGTCGATCGCCCCCAGCGCTCCAGCTCCCAGCCGCCGACGCTCTACGGATTCATCCCCCGCACTTACTGCGGCACGCGCGTCGGGAAGCTCAACCCCAACGCCGAACGCGGCGACCATGACCCCTTGGATATCTGCGTCATGTCCGAACGGCCGATCAACCGCTCGGAAATCCTTCTGCACGCGCGCGTCATCGGCGGGCTTCAAGCCACCGACCACGGCGAGGCCGACGACAAGATCATCGCCGTGCTCAACAACGATCAGGTCATGAAGGGCATCCGTGAAATCAAGCATCTGCCCCAGCCGCTCGTCGAACGCCTCCGCCACTATTTCCTCACGTACAAAATGGTCCCCGGCGAGCGGTCGCAGATGACGATCGAAGCGACCTACGGCCGGGAGGAGGCGATGGCGGTCGTCGAGGCGGCGATGGCGGATTATCAGGATGAATTCGGACAGTGAGCCGATTCGGCGACTATACTCGTGCAGGATGTTGACTCATGCATGGAGGTCGCCGATGCTTCGCCACATTTCACTGATCGCGTTGGGTCTGTTGGTCATCGCCGGCGGGACGGGTTGTTCGACCGCCCCCAAGTCCGCCGCCGAGCGCAGCACGCTCGTCGCCGAGGCCGGGGATACGATCAAGCTTTTTGAAGCGAAAGACCCGGGGCTCCAGCAGGTCATGGACCGGGCCGCCGGTTACGCGGTGTTCCCGTCCGTGGGCAAAGGCGGGGTCGGCGTCGGCGGGGCCTACGGGCGCGGCATCCTCTATGAACGCGGCAAGATGACCGGCTACTGCGACCTCTCGCAGGGCACGATCGGATTCCAGCTCGGCGGGCAGTCCTACCGCGAGATGATCCTCTTCCAGACCGACGCGGCCGTGCGACAGTTCAAGAGCGGCGAATTCGCCCTCGCCGCACAGGCCTCCGCCGTCGCCGCCACCGAAGGCGCCGCCCGACACGCCGACTACGCCAACAGCGTCCTGGTCTTCACCATCGAACGCGGCGGCCTCATGTACGAAGCCACCGTCGGCGGCCAGAACTTCTCCTTCCAGGCCATCCCATAAACACCCCCCCGCGCCCCCCATTTAGCGGCGGGGCTTGCCCCGCGCGGCGTTAACCTTCGTAATCCCGAACAAACGACCACCGCTGCGCCGGCTTCCCCTCTTTGACCGGGTTGTCCTGCACATATCGAACCGCCCGACGCACCGCCTCATGCGAATCCAGATATACGTCCCATGATTTCCTCGCCCAAGGGGACGGCGTCGAGCCATCGTTTGTCATCTGACCGTTCAAAGGATGCCGCCGATCTTCGTGCAGTTGATGCGTGGCGGCGCCCTTGAGGTGGCCGACGATGCGCTTGATGTTGCGCGGATGACGCGCGATGACCAGATGCACATGACGCGGCAGGATCGAACAGGCGTGAAGCACATAACCGCTGTCTTCCATTGCCTTGACGAAACCGCGGGAGATCGAAAGGGCTTGTTCGCCCGTGAATGTCACGGGTGGGTACATCAGCGCTTCTTTGGCGGCTTCACGGGCGTTTTGATCATGCGGTCGATGCGCGACGGAGCGGCGGGTGTCGATGGTGGTCGCCTTGCCGTGCAGGAACAGTTCCCATTGGCGCACGAAGTCGGACCACGTTCCGCGCGGGTCATTGGGGAGCCAGAATCCGTAAGCGGTGAAGATGCTGTGGAAGGCGAGGATCATGGCGCGGATATTGTAATCGGCGGCCGCGCGGGGCAAGCCCCGCCGCTAAATGGTTTTTTCGTGATGTAAAAAAGAACCGCGCGATTCGGGGCGGCGTTACAACTGATTGATCGCGCGATGCGTGTCGCGCTTGCGTCTTTGTGTCACGATGAACAAGGAGCGTCGCCCATGTCACGAATCACCGCATTTTTCACGCTGTTTGCCGCCCTTTTCGCGCCCGTCGTGCCCGTTCTCGCGGGTAATCCGGGGGCCCCGGCGAGCATCTTTCCCGATCCGCAGCTCGAAGCCGCCGTCCGCAAGGAGGTTTACGCCAAGCGCGACAACGCCGAGCCGCTGACCGCTGAGGATGTGGCGCACATCGCCCGGCTCGACGGGAAGGGGATGAACATTCACGACCTGCGCGGCCTGGAAAATTGCCGGGCGCTCGCCGAGATCGATCTGTCGGGCAACGCCATCGCCGACCTTTCGCCGCTGACGGATCTGAAGATGCTCCAGTCGTTGACGCTCGCGCACAACCAGATCGTCGACGCCTCGCCGCTGGCGAAGATCGATTCGCTTCAGTATCTGGATCTGTCGGCCAATCACGTGGCGAATGTCGAAGCGCTTGCGAAGCTGACGAATCTGCGGACGCTGCGGCTGAGCGACAATCGCATCAGCGATCTTTCGCCGCTGGGTTCGCTCACGAAGCTCTGGTCGCTGTATGTGGGTCGCAATCCGCTGCATTCGATCGACGTGGTGAGCAAGCTGCACGATCTGTCGACGTTCGAGGCGGCGGGCAGCGAACTGAAGGACCTCTCGCCGCTCACATCGCTGACGGAGCTGCGCCTGGTGCTCCTGCAGGACAACCAGATCAAGGACCTGAACGCACTGGCGACGGCGGCGGAAAAAGACGCGGCGGGACCGAAGCGATTCGCGCCGTTCCTGCGGCTGTACCTGTCGGGCAACCCGCTTACCGTCGAGGCGCGGGGCGTGCAGATGAACCGCCTGCGCGCGGCGGGCGTCCGGGTCGAGTAGCGCCCCGACTCCGCGCGGCTTTCTTGACGGGTTTCCCGCCGGGCTTGGGCGAGCCGCCTTTGCGCAGGATGAACAGGTAGTTGAAGCCGCGGAGGAAGAAGTTGCCTTCCTCCGCGGCTTTTCGGTAGTTGCCCATCTCCAGCGTCTTGTTGTGACGCACGACGCTGATGATGTCCACGGGCACGAACAGCCGGCGCAGCCGGCGAAACAACTCGAAGCCCAGCGGGTGAAATCCCTTGCCCGGCCCTTTGCCGTGCTCGTACGAATCGCTCACATACAGCGCCATGTGCCGCCCCGGCTTGAGGACGCGATTGATCTCGCTGAACACCTGCTCCATCGCCTCGTAGTACCCGTCCTTGACATGCAGCTTGCCGATGCAGCGCGGATCGTCGGAGTACTCCAGGTGCGTCGAATACGGCGGATCAATGAACACGAAATCGGCCAGGCCGCTGTTCATCGGAAGCTGCCGCGCATCGGCGAAGACGATGTCGTCGCGCTGCGGGCTCAGATCGAACCCGACGCCGCGGCGGTCCAGATCCTTGCACACATCGAGCGTCGTCCCCGACCCGCAGCACGGATCGACCACGAGATTGCCCGGCCGCGTGTAGCGCTGCAGAAGATTCCAGATGACGTAGCTGGGCGTGGCGCCGCGGTAGTTGGGGTCGCCCTGCGTGGTGTCGCCGTAGTGTTGGGAGGGGTAATCCCAAAGCGTGGTCGGCTCGATGCGAACAGGCGGCTTGTTGAATTTCATGCTGATGAGTGTACCGCAAGACCCCTCGTTCATTCACCCATCACCCAAGACCATGGACCCACGCAATGGTCAATCGGCATCAGACATTTGCCATGGGTCAGGTGAAGGCGGGGATCAATGCAATCACTTAAGTCCGCCGGCGAGATCCTTGACGAACGCCGCCGCTTCGCGAGCGATCACTTGCGGGGCGGCGTCCTTGTGTTTGCCCATGCACTTGACGAGCGCCGAGCCGACGATGGCGGCGTCGGCGACTTGTGTGACGCTGCGGACATGCGCCGGCGTCGAGATGCCGAAGCCCACGGTCAGCGGAAGGTCGGTGACTTTGCGAAGCCGCTTGAGCCGATCGGTCAGATCGGGCGGCAGTTCGGCCCGCTCGCCGGTGATGCCGGTGCGGGCGACGATGTAGACGAAGCCGGTCGATGCTTTGGCGATGGCGGCGGCGCGGTCGTCGGGTGTGGTCGGCGCGATGAGGAGCGAACTGATCATGCCCGCTTCCGTCACCGGCTCGCGCACGACCGCCGCTTCCTCCAGCGGCAGATCGGGGAAGATGAACCCATCCATGCCCGCATCGTGCGCGAGCTGCACGAACTTCGACACGCCGATGCGATGCACGATCGTGTAGCTGACCATGGCGACGAGGCCCATGTTGAGCTTGGGCCGAACCGTTTTGACCATGGCGAAGATGTCAGCGGGGTGGAGCTTGTGTTTGAGGGCTTCGGTCATGGACGCGGCGATGACCGGGCCGTCGGCGATCGGATCGGAAAAGGGAATGCCCAGCTCGCAGATGCTCGCCCCGGCGGTTTGGAGCGCCGGGAGCGTCAGGGCCGTCGCTTCCAGCGTCGGGTAACCGGCCGTGAGAAAGGGCATCAGGGCGGTGCGGCCGGTCTTGCGCAGGTCGGCGAAAATGGATTCGATCCGATTCATGGTCGAACAGGATAGCGTGCGGGGCGGTCAATGACGAATCCGCGCCTGCGACTCCGCTTAGCGACGCCGCTCGCGGCGTGCTTTCCCCGTCACCTCTGAATCGGCGCCAGATAATTCTCAAACTGCTTGACCAGCCGCGACCACGGCAGCGACTCGGCGTACCGTCGGCAGGCCGCCCGATCGTTCAGCGCCAATGCCCCCATCGCCGCGCGCTTCAGGTCTTCGTCCAGTACGCCGGTCTGCCCATTGCTCACCACATCGACCGGCCCCGTCACCGGGTACGCCGCCACCGGCGTCCCGCTCGCCATCGCTTCGAGCATCACATTCCCGAACGTATCGGTGCGCGAGGGGAACACGAACACGTCCGCCGCGGCGTAATACTCCGCGAGCTTCTCGTCTTCCAGAAACCCCAGGAACATCACATCGGGATAGCGCTCCTGAAGCTTCGGGCGCACGGGGCCTTCGCCGATGATGATCTTCGTGCCGGGCAGGTCCAGCTTCGCGAACGCATCGAGGTTCTTCTCCCCGCTGACGCGACCGACATTGAGGAACAAGGGGCGCGGCACATTGATGTGTCCGTTCGCGCCGGGATGGAACATGCTCAGATCGACGCCGCGGCCCCAGATGACCAGCTCGTTGGCGAAACCCCAACCTTTCAGTTCCGCGCGCATCGACTCGGTGGGGACAAGCGTCCGCACCGCCCGGCCGTGGAACCACTTGAGGTACTTGTACCCCGGCGACTCGGGCAGGCCCATGTAGATGTTGAGGTACTTGGGGAACTGCGTGTGATAGCTGGTCGTGAAGATCAGCTTGCGTCGCCGGCAGTAGCGGCGCGCGGCCAGCCCGCACGGACCTTCGGTGGCGATGTGGATCGCATCGGGCTTGAATTCATCGAGCATCCGCGCGGTCTTGCGATAAGGCGCGATCGCCAGATGAATCGACGGATACTTGGGGCAGGGGAATGTGCGGAACAGGTCCGGGTGAATGACGAGCATCTCGTGCCCGAGCTGTTCGAGCAGGCGCGTCAGATTCGTCAGCGTCCGAACGACGCCATTGACCTGCGGCCGCCATGCGTCGGAGATGAGTGCGATTTTCATAGGGTTTCAGTTCGTGCGGATGGTTTTGACACAAAGACACGAAGACGCAGAGACACGAAGGAGGAACCGCAGTTCAGTTAAAACATCGGATTTACACCTCATCATTTGAGGATCAATCTTCGTGCCTTCGTGCCTTTGTGCCTTTGTGTCTTTGTGTCTTCGTGTCAAGAGTCATACGAATCAGACAATGGACTCCATCGCCGCCGGCTTGGTCGAGCGTGTTTCGCCGCAGGCCCAGAGGGTTTCGAGCACGCTGGGCCAGCTCATCTGCGACGCCGTGCGCAGCGCCCGTTCACGAAGCTGCAACCGGAGGGCGGCGTCGTTCGCGAGCTTGTCCATCGCCTCCGCGAGCCGGTCGACGGAGCGATGCGCGTCGGACACGTCGAGGATCAGTCCCGAGTCGTGCATGCCGACGATCTCCTGCGGGCCTCCGCGGTCGGAGACGATGGCGGGCAATCCCGACGCGGCGGCTTCGAGCACGACATTGCCGAACGTGTCGGTCGTCGAGGGGAAAACCATCACATCCGACGACGCATACGCCCGGGCCAATTCCGCGCCTTCCATGTAACCGGGCAGCAGCACGCTCCTGATCCCCCGGCAGCGCTGGCGCAGCGGCTCGAGCAGCGGGCCGTCGCCGACGATGGCGAGCTGAACCTGGTCATTCGTCGCGGCGAGCTTGGCGAATGCTTCGACGATGAGGTTGACGTTCTTTTCCGTCGAGACGCGCCCGGTGTAGAGCAGCGTCGTGGCGTCGGCGCGCCCGCCGCGGTCGGTCCAGAACTGGTCATCCCGCTGGTGCGGATGGAACCGGCGGGTCTCGACGCCCCGGCGGAGGATCTTGATCTTCGATGCGGTGAACCCGTGCTCGATGAGATACCGGCGGTAGTATTCGCTGGGCACGAGAATCGTGTCGCACTGATCGTAGAACCAGGTCATGTACCGCCAGGTCAGCGATTCGAGCCCCAGGTCGTCGGTCATGTGACGGATGTAGTTGGGGAAGTCGGTGTGGTAGATGCCGATCGTGCGAAGCTGCAGGAGCTTGGCGGCGGCGAGACCGATGAGCCCCATCGGGCCGGGCGTTGAAAGGATGAGCTGACCGAAGCGGCGGCGCTCGATGTACTCGATGATCTGCATGAACGGCGGGAAGGCCACCTTCTGCTGCGGATACTCCGGCAGCGAGAAGCGATCGATCGGCTTGAAGTTCACCAGCTCGAAGTCCGCCGCGGGTTCATCATTGACGCTGGTGAGCACGGTGAGCGGGCGGCCCTGCTGATGCGCCACGCCGGCGAGCGTGCGGATCGTGCGGCTCACGCCATTGACATCATCGAACGTGTCGGTGATCCAAGCCCGTCCCGGCCCGCGCGCATCGAGCGATTCGTCCAGGTCGAAGTGGCGCGTCACCTTGCGGATGAACATCTCGTCCTTGTGCTGGGTCTTGAAGGCGGCGAGATAGGGCGTGATGGCGGCGGCGACGGGGCCCAGCGCGGCGACGGCTTCGAGACTCTTGACCAGATCGCCGCTGCTGACTTTGTCCACGAAACGCTTGAGGAACGCGTAGCCAAGCTGATGCGCCAGGGCGCACGAGGTTTCGAATGCTTCGGTGGCGGAGGACGGACGCGCGACGCCATTGGCGAGCATGCCGGGGGCGGCGGGGGAGCGTTTGCCGTTGATCGAGAAGAGCGTGGCGAATTCCTCGGCGAGCATGACTTCGGTTTCGCTGAGCTTCTTTTTCTTGCGTCGCCAGACCCATCCGCCGACGTACCCGCGGACGAGCGCCGCCGGTCCGGTGGCGGGCGTCGCCGGCGGCTCGAGCAGACGCTTGAACAGTTCGCCCAGCAGACTCGCCCCGCCGGCGCCCGAGCCATTGCCGAGGATGCGATTCTTGTAGTACCCGTAGGCGATCTGATAGAAGCAGTGCGCCAGATGCACGCTCGATCCGCTTCGGCCCGCCGGCTCGTGGCGACCCTGACGCAGATGCTCGATGAACTGCTGCACGTTGTCGGCGTGCGGCGTGACGGTGTGGGCGCTCGACACGTACAGACCCGAGTGATCGTCGGACCCGCCGGTCAGCAGCTTGCGGTGCGGCGTCGGACCCAGCGGCTCGATGTCATGCTTCGTCGCCAGATCGTCGATCATCTGCGGCGTGAGCTGGTTCAAGAGCGCCTCGACCACCTGCGTCGCCCGCGGATCGCGCGTGCCGTTGATCAGCTCAAACCGATTGAAGAGCACGAGGAGCTTTTCGAACTGATCGAGCGTCAGCCGATCGTTGACGAGGAACAGCGGATGCGCCACCGTCGTGACGATGTTCTCGCCGACGACGAAGCGGCGGAAGGCGTAGATGTCCGTGCGCAGGTCCTGAATGACCTTGAACTGCTCTTCGGTGATGCCCGAGACGAGGATGTGCATCTTCGCATCGTTCTCGGGGAAGTAGGTCGTCACTTCGCAGGAGATGAACGTGTTGGGCAGATGCGCGATGTCCAGGGCGCCGTCGATCTTGTTATGGTCGGAGATCGTGACATAGTCCATGCCCGCCGCCACAGCCCGCTGATAAACCTCCATCGGCTCGACGAAACACTCGGGCGCGCCGACGCGTCGGAGCAGCCATTCGCTGGGCCGGTCGGAGTAGCGGCTGTGCACATGCAGGTCGGCTCGACTCGTGAACGGGTCCGTGGCGTTGGTCATGACGATTCCCCAAAGGGCCGGGCGGGACAGGTCCGATATAGAATCAATTATCGAACCGGACCTGCGACCGGACGGTCAGTTCGGCGTGAGCAATGTGTTAATTGTGAGGACCATGAACATCGTTCTGCTCGGATATCGCGGGTCTGGGAAAACCACGGTCGGCAAGAAGCTGGCCAACGCCCTCTGGCGCGACTTCGTCGATACCGATGCGGTCGTCGTCAAGCGGTTTGGCGACCTGACGATCCGCCAAATCTGGGAAAAACACGGGGAACCGGCGTTCCGGGATATGGAATGCACGGTCGCCGCCGAACTGCTCGCCAAGGATAATCAGGTCATCGCGCTGGGCGGGGGAACGGTGATGCAGCCGGCCGCCCGAACGGCGCTCGAGTCGGCCCGGGCGATCAAGGTGTACCTGTACTGCGAGCCGCAGGTGCTCGCCGCACGCATCGCCGCCGACGCCGACACGGCCGCCACGCGTCCGAATCTGACGCCGCTGGCGGGGGGCGTCGACGAGGTGACCGCCGTTCTGGCCCAGCGCGACCCGGTGTACCGCGCGGTCGCCGATCACGTCTTGGACGTCACCACCATGAGCCCCGAAGACGCCGTCCGCCACCTGATCCAGCGCTGTTTGTGACCGGCGTTTAGCGGCTGGGCATCGCCCCGCGCTTCGATCCGTCAAAGCGCGGGGCGATGCCCCGCCGCTAAACACCGCAACCTCGCGTCTTCCATTCATCCGACCCCCCCGATTTCGCCGATAGCGAATAAGCCGTTTGTAGCGAATCCACCGCGTCATGGAGGGCGCCTGTGTCGATTCTGTCGAGTCTTTTCGGTTCTCCCGAGCCCGTGCCGCCGACCGCGCCCGCGCGCGTGCTGCTCATCGGTCCCGCCGATGCCGTGCGCCAGATGCGTCGCGTCCTTCGCGGGACGCCGATTGCCGCGCAGGTCGTCGGTTGCGCCCTCGCCCCCGTGCAGCATCACGCCGGCGCGATCGGCATCCCCGTCCTCGGGTCCGCCGAGGACCTGGACATGATTGTTCGGCTCCACCATATCGACCTCGCCTGCGTGTCGATCCCCGTCGCCATGTATCGCCTCGCGCAGCGCCTCATCGCGCAGCTCGATGAACTGGGCGTCACCGTTCGCCGCATGCCGACGCTCGCCGATCAGCTTGACGGCCGCATCGGCCAGCACGTGGGCCCGATCGACACGACCCGCCTCCTCGATCGCCCCGCACGCCCGCTCGACGAAGCGGCCATCGACCGCACGCTCCGCGACCGCTGCGTCATGATCAGCGGCGCCGGCGGAAGCATCGGCTCGCATATCGCCCGCATCGTCGCCCGATTCAATCCGTCAAAAATCGTGCTCATGGACCGCAGCGAGAACGGCCTGTTCGAAATCGACCGCGTTCTGCGGGCCGAAGCGCCGCAGGTCTCGCGCGTCGTGCTGCTGCATGACGTGACGGATGCACGACGGTGCATGGACCTGTGCCTGCTGCACGAGCCGCATGTCATCTTCCACGCCGCGGCGCACAAGCATGTGCCCATGATGGAGGACCACCCGCGCGAGGCGATGATCAACAACTTCTTCGGCACGCGCGCGATTCTCGACGCCGCCGTCGCCTGCGGAGCCGAGCGCTTCGTGATGATCAGCACGGACAAGGCCGTCAACCCGACGAGCGTCATGGGCGCGACCAAGCGCGCCGCCGAGTTGTACGTGCAGCACATCGCGCAGACGACCGACACGATCTGCTCGATGGTGCGTTTCGGCAATGTGCTCGGGTCGGCGTGCAGCGTGGTGCCCATCTGGAGCCAGCAGCTTGCCGAGGGCGGGCCGCTCACCGTGACCGACCCGGCGATGACACGCTATTTCATGACGATTCCCGAGGCGGCGGCGCTGGTGATCCAGTCCGCTTCGCTCGATCGCGCGCAGGGCTGCGTCTTCGTGCTCGATATGGGCGAACCCGTGAAAATCGTCGACATGGCCGACCGTTTCATCCGCCTGCATGGCCTCGAACCCGGGCGCGATGTGCGGATCGAATTCATCGGCGTCCGCCCCGGCGAAAAGCTCTACGAGGAACTGAGCTACGACTCGGAGGACATGCTGCCGACCGCGCACGACTCCGTGCGCATCGTCCGCACGCGCCCGCCGGAAAAGAGCCACGTGCAATGGATGCTCAAGCAGTTTGAGCGTCTGCGTCACAGCGATGACCGCGCGGCGATTCTCGAAGCGCTGAAGCGCGCGGTGCCGCAGATGCAGCCCCGACTCGAAGTTTCGCCGACGATCGCCGGCGAGGTACGGACGCCCGAGCCGCTGATCCGATCGGCGTGAGAAGCAAGAAAGCGGACGACGAGGAGAGAAACCCATGGACATGAACGCAAGGACGATCAGGAAGCTTCAGCGCAACCTCGCGCGCGACAAGGCGGAGGCGCTGCTGGAGCGCCTGCACGCGGCGCGCCATCAGAGCCAGCGCCACCGTTGTCGCGCCAACGCACAGATCGACGCGGCCCTCGACAAGGCGATCGCCTCGACGAAGCTCGCCATTGAAAGATTGACGCGCACCATCGAGCCGCGCGACCCCGAGCCGATCATCGAAGCCGACGCGACGCCGCTGATGCCCGACGCGAAAAAACGCGCGGCGTAAGATGACAATCTCCTCGTTCTCGTTCTCGTTCTCGTTCTCGTTCTCGTTCTCGTCATCGATCACGAGGACCGAACACGATTGATAAAGCAAAACACCCCGACGCTCGCGCATCGGGGTGTTTGTGTTTGATCGATGATGTAAGCGCTGGAAGCTTAGACCATGTCCTTGAGGGCCTTCAAGGGGCGGATCTTGACGACCGTGCGGGCCGGCTTGGCCTTGAAGGTGGTCGGTTCCTTGGTGAAGGGGTTGATGCCCTTGCGCGCCGGGACGGCGGGCATGCGCTTGGCGACGATCTTCGCCAGGCCGGGCACCGCGAACACGCCCGGGCCCGTCTTCTTGAGGTTCTTGCCGATGAGGTTGCTCAGCTCATCGAAAATCGCCTTCACGTCCTTGCGGGCCACGCCCGTCTTGTCACTGAGGTGCTTGAACACTTCGCCCTTGGTCGGGGCCTTCTTTGCCGCTGCGCTGGTCTTGGCCATAGCATGCTCCATTGCTCTAAATAGCAGAGACTTTTTTCGCTTCGCCATCCAATAGCGAAGCTTCCGCGAGTCTTATACCCACAAACTTCCCGGAAAAAAAGGGGGTTTGAACCCAAAATGCAAAAATTTTTCGGGAAAAAGGCGACTTTCCGCCTTCACGACCCGCCCAATCGGCTCTCCGTCCCCAGCCAGACACGCCACAGATTCCCCCGGTGACGCACCACGATCAGCAAACCCAACAGGCACGCCACCGTCACAAACGGCCAAGTCTGCGCCTCCGTCCAACCCATGCAACGACTCGCCACCACCAAATACACCGGCAACAAGATGGCCGCCATCACACTCGCCAACCCCACATACCGAAACACCCCCGCGAACAAAAGCCACGTCGCCAACGCCCCCAGACCCCCGATCGTCATGTACGGCCAGATCCCCATCACCGCACCGAACCCCGTCGCCACACCCTTGCCCCCCCGGAACTTGAGCCACACCGGAAACACGTGACCCAACACCGTCGCCCCCGCCACGCCCATCCACCGCCCCGCCTCCTGCATCGTTAAATCACCCTTGCCCATCACCCCGAACCACAACCCCGCCGCCATCACCGGCCCGGCACCCTTGAGCATGTCCAGCACGAAACAGATCAGCCCCCACTTCCTCCCCAGCACACGACCGCAGTTCGTCGCCCCGATGTTCTTGGACCCGTGCTGACGGATGTCCACGCCCCGGCTCAGCCCAATGAGCAACCCGAACGGAATCGTCCCGCACAAATACCCCAACCCGATCGCGATCCACCAAGCCGTATCGTTCATCCCCGCATTTTACCGTTTCGCGATCCCCCCGTTGAGTGCCGCCTTCCCGTTTAGCGGCGGGGCATCGCCCCGCGCTTCCCCCCCCGACGCTCCACTCACTCCCCAACCAAAAAATCCACCAACACCCCCTTATGATCCGTCGGCCAATCCCGCTCGGGCATCACAAACGCATCCTCCCCCTCCGAGGCCATCACCTTGTCCCGAACCCAGTACGTCACCGGCCCAACCAGCCACGCGCTCTTCACCCGCAGCCCCACCTTGTTGAAATACACATAGTCCACCCGATCCCGCTCGTCCGCCAAAGGGGTCCAGGTCGTCTTCTTCCCGCTACAAACCGTCGAGGGCCAGGTCATCCCCGGATGCGTCGCCGGATTCGGATACATCACGCGCCATGCATCGCCGAACCCCGCCTCCGCGAGCATCCGACTGCAATCCCACGGCACGACAAGCCCGTGATGATCGAAAAGGTCGCGCGTCCCCTCCGTCCAGTCCAGGTGCGACGCCTCATTGAAATCCCCCATCAGCAGCACCGGCTGATCCGTCAGCTTGTTCGCCTTGAGGTATGCGAGAAACGCCCCGA
This sequence comes from Planctomycetota bacterium, assembly GCA_016125255.1. Classification (NCBI taxonomy): domain Bacteria; kingdom Pseudomonadati; phylum Planctomycetota; species Planctomycetota bacterium. The sequence continues at coordinate 108,625 of WGMD01000005.1, forward strand.
TGCTTTCCCGCCGTTTGGATTTGCGATCTTCGCTCAGCACATGCGCCGCATCCTTCGCCGCGTCCGGTTGCCCATCGCCGTCCGCATCGATGAGCTTGAACGAATTGGCCCCGTATCCCCGCGGCTCGTACGCCCCGTAGTGACGGTAATCCAGATGCGCGCTGCACACGAAAAGCATCCTGCCCCCCGGAAGTTCAAGCCGATACCCCGCCATGCTTCCGTTGTCCGTCGCCAGATGCGTGTCCACCAGTGCGCTGGCCTTAAGCGGCAGGCGCGTGATCAACCCCGCATCCGTCTGCGGCACGTACTGCCCGAAATACGTCTTGCCCTTCGCCGCCAGCGCTTCGACGAGGCGCTGGTGCAGATCGGTCTTTTTGTAATTGCGCACTTCGCTCAGCGCGACGATGTCCGCATCGGACGCGTCGATGATGTCCGCAAGCTTGTCGAACCCGCCCGGCACCTGCGTCCCTTCCTGCCAGATATTCAATTGCATCACGCGCAGCGTCCCCGGCGATTTTGCCGGCAGTTCCGCCGCCCCGCCCAAGCAAACGGCGCTCGCCGCACCGATCATCAACAATATCAAACAGCGCATCCAGGTTGACATGAATGAAACCTCAATCCATTCGCGACGCATCGATCCGGCGGGTCATCAACATTAGGTTCAACACCGCGCATGCGGCAAGTACGCATCCATCACGCGCGACAATTCAAAAAAACATCAAAATTTCAGCCCAATTCACCCCTTTTTTCAAATTTCCTCTGTTAATCAACCCCCGATCCCGCTAAGCTGACGTGTTCGCGTTGTGCGTTCTGTTCGTGCGTTCATCGCGGCGGTCGTTCGGAACCGCGGCCCGAGGCGCTGCCGATCCGTGCGTCATACGGAGCCACACGCACGATGAAAGCACCCGCCGGTTTTCGACGTTTCATCAGCCGTACCCGAAGTGCGCCCGTGCATCTGCTCGTCGCCTGCTTCCCCAAATCCGGCTCGACCTACCTCACCACCCTCCTCCAGCTCGCCACCGGATTCGCCCGCACGCGCCTCGTCCAATGCTACGGGCACAACGAGCAGAACTTCGACCGACACGAAATGTCCCGCAAACTCCCCGGCCGCGACACTGTCACCCAACAGCACGTCAAAGGCACCGACAACAACCTCGACCTCATCGAGCAGTTCGACCTCAAACCCATCGTCCTCGTCCGCAATCTCTACGATGTCGTCGTCTCCCTGCTCGACCACATCGAACAGCGCCGCGACGACGGCCCCGCCTCGCCCGTCTGCTATATCCACCAGAACTTCGACGCCATGACCCGCGCCCAACGCACCGACTACATCATCCGCATGGCTCTCCCCTGGTACTTTCAGTTCCTGATCTCCTGGCACGAAGCGTCCGCGCGACTCGACGCCTGCTGGCTCACCTACGAGGAACTCTTCGCCGACCAGCACGCCGCCCTGTCGCGCATCAGCGACTTCGCCCAGCTCGACCTCGCCCCCGACCGCATCGACCGCGCCATCGAAGAAGCCCGCGGCAAAGCCACCCGCTTCAACCGAGGCATCACCGGCCGCGGCCGCGCCCTCGCCGACGACCACCACTCCCAAATCCAAACCCTCGCCCACGCCTGCCGCGTCGACCCCCAACTTCTCCACCGCATCGGCATCGAACTCTGACGCCCGAAGCGACGGAATCGCCTTTGATAAATTTAGGTGAAATCCCGGAAAAACCATTGACGCCCGCAGCGACATCTTCTAAAAGCAACTTCTGATTCGAAGTTCTCCGTACCGAAGGGATGGTCAGTGATGGTGGATTTCCGGGCGAGGCATTTTTTTGCTGCCGTCGTTTTGATGTTGATCACGCACGCTGCGGCCAGCGCACAACTTCTCGATCTTCGCACGCTGTCGGTGGAGCAGTCCGCATGGGACGGCTTTGACGCGGGTTTCGCCCCGACATGGATCGGCGATACACAGACGATCTTTCCCTCCGACTGGAACGGCGGCGGCGGCACCGCGAACAACCCCGGTGGGTCGGGCTCGGATTCCGGGGGCTTTGTAGTAGACTTCACCGGGGGCGGTCCCTCTGACCCGTCCATCGTCAAACCGAAGATTTACCACCAGCACATCGACAGCGTCCTACTCATCGATCAACTGCAATGGTCGGTCGCCAGTGCGCGGGCGGAGGCGGCGGATCACGTGGCGGACTCGATCAATGCTTCGGCCGACCCCGGTGAACTGAGCCAATTCGCGCAGATCGTGCTGGGCGAAGGCCCCGCCGTCAATCCGTATCTGCCCAGTCAGTATGCCGTCGCGCTGAGTGAAGCGGTGGCGCACCTGACCGCCAGCACCACCGACAGCCGCTTCGCCGCATCGGGCAAAGTCGGCGTCTATTTGAGCGCCAACGCGCAATCGGCGGGCGGAGCGCCGCCGGCCGGGACGCCGCCGATCTCTGACGATCCGTCCGTGACGTCGCAGGTCAAACCCTTCGGCCTGCCGCCGCTGTTGGATACATTGGTGCTTCCCCCCGCAAGCAGCGCCCATAGCTCGGCGAGTGTGGTGAGCCAGGCAATGTTCGATCTCAAGACGGTGACGCAGTTCGATCTGACGACGACGATCGCCAAGGCCGGGGCGATGGGGCTCGATGTGGCGATCTATCAGGAAGGCAACGCCGACGCCCTGATGATCTGGAATTCGCGTGACGCGAAGGAAATCGATCTTCACACCTATGGCGTCCTCGATGCGGGTCGATACCTGCTCCGCATCGAAGCTCGCGCCGACGCCGATGCCGCCGCCGATGCGTCGGCGCTTCCGTCGTCCCCGATCACCCAAAACGTCAGCGACATCGCGGCGCAGACCGGTCAGTTCGATGTGCAGTTCGATCTGGGCGCGCTTCAATACTGGTACTACACGCTCGCAGAAGACGGCTCGGGCCCGCGCCTGCTGCCCGACAGTCTCATCACTGTGCAGGTCTACGATCCGAGCATGAATCGCTACATCGATGCGCAGATGACGCTCGCCGACGCGTACAGGGATCTGGAACCGACCGGCTGGTTCGACGTGGCGGGCGATCAGTGGATCGACTCCCCGCTGGAGGCGCTGCAGTTCGACCTGCCGACAGGCATCACCGAAGCGCAGTTCCTGGCCCAGACGCAGCGCCTGCTCTCCCTCACTCCCGTCCCCGAACCAACCGCCGCCCTGATCTTCGCCGCCCCCCTCGCCCTGCTCCGCCGCCGGCGTCGCCCCGGCCTGTAGCTACGGGTTCGGCTCCGCGCGACTTCGTTTTGACCGTCGCCTCTCAGGAGTACGCCCATCTCGATCATCCTTCGCGGCGTCTGCGTCTTGTACCTCGGGCAGGTGACGGCGATCCTTTGCTTCGCCGCCGCGGCGCTGACTTTTGTAAGCGTGGTCGGCGTGCCGGTCCGAAGCATCAAACTCGGCATCCTCCAGCTGGTTCGCTTCCGCGTGGCCGGGACGCCGACGCAGATCGGACTGCTGCCGCTGATATGCAGCGTCACGCTCGGGGATGGCGATCCTGAGTATCGTCTGGCTCCGCAATATCAGATCATGTTCATGCTCGCAGGCGTGATCGGGCTGACGCTCGCGGCGCTCCTGATCGGCCCTGCGGAGTTCGCGACGCATTTTGGGCAGGTCGCTGTGAATCTGTACGAGGGGGCCCTGAGCCCGCGTCACCGCGGCGCTCAGATCGTGCGTGCCGGCTGGGACATGCTGATCAATGCGCCGATCCCGACAACGATGGGATGGATCGCGATGGTGAATCTAGTCATCAATTGCCTGCCCATCCCACCGACGCCCGGCGGCTGCATTCTACTTGCCGTCTTTCAAGCGATGACAGGTCCTCACCGCAGGCCCGGCCCCTTCAGTCAACTGGCGCTCCTCGCCGGCCTGGTCTTCTGCATTGCACTGCTGATCCTTTGGACCATCGCGGTCGGATACGCAATGTTCGCTTCGGCAGTCTGACCGCGCCGACTCGCAACTCCTGAGCCGCATCGGCATCGAACTTTGACGCCATCCCCAACCAACCCCAAAGGGGTCGGCGATATAGAGCGGTTTCACAAATCAAATCGCGTTCCCAACGCGAGCCGCGACCGTGAGGGAGCGGTCAAGGAACGTGATTGGACGCGGGCTTGACCGCTTGCTGACGCGCGCGGCTCGTTAGGATGCGTGGCGACACATTTGTTGAAACCGCACTGGCCGAACCCTCCGGGTTCGATTCCCGCGTCACGCCCCATCCCTCGCCCCGGCGGGGCGGCGGAGTCCTTCGCCTTGCCGGGGCGAAAAGATCATGTACGAATCAACCCCACGGGTTCCGCTCCGCCCGGCTTGGCCGGGTGTCGCTGCACCCGTGGCGACATGCGGCCGCCCCTTCGGGGCGAAGCGGCGCAAGTCCAGACTGACTGGCTCATGACGCGTGATACGTTCGTGTTTTCAAGAGTGCGATCGTTAGGGCGCCATCTTGAGGCGGGTCGGGCAAGGGGCGGTACATGGGCTGATATCGACGGTAGGAAAAGTTCTCCAGGCAGGACGCAACGGTTTCGGGGATTTGCCATTCCGGGATGTCGTGGCTGTAGGTCATGACGAAGTCCAACATGCTTTGAATCTGCTCATCGTTCATGGTGTTGACGCGCAGTTCGATCGGCGGGTCGTTGCGCGGGTCGTAGTCGATGGGCTTGAAGCGATTGCGGAGTCGAAGATGCTTGATGAGTTCCGCGCGATCGAACACGGCTGAGCCGGCGGCATCAGTGACGTGCGGCATGCACAGCGCGACAATCTGATCGCACACCTTCACGACGAGATTCACAAGCACGCCGGGGACGGGCTCGCGCGTGTGAAGGTCGATGAATCGAACGCAGAGTCCTCGCGGGGGAATGCGCGCATCGATGAGCCCGCGAATCACCGGTTGCTGGTTCGCCACGGCCGCGATGTGTTCATGGAGCACCGCTGCGCACGTGTTCAGGCACGCAGTCAGTTCGCCGTGCGTCATCTCGGCGCGAGGGATCGTGTTGACCGCCGCGGCTCGGAACGGCGGACCGACGACGGCGATGCGAACCGTGTCATCGGGATCCATGCAGCGAGGTAGCGTGGGTCAAGCGAAGCGGACCCGCCACGATAGACGAATAGATGTTTAATTTTGCAGCCGCGCGTATGCATGTGGATCGTCCATTCATACCAAGCCCGCCTTGCATCAATTTCCCGACGCCCGAGCGATTCGACCGATGCCGTCGTCGCGATCGACGATGATCAAACACCGCACGATCATACGCCTCGCGTGGCGGGTCCGCTTCGCTTGACCCACCCTACCTCGCTTGTTCACTCAATGACTATCCTCATAATCATTGTACTGCTGGTCGGCTCGCTGATACGCCTCCCAAAATTCACGCTCAAATTGCGTGGTGGATAACAACTCGAACTTCGTAGAGTCAGTAATATCAAGTAATCTCACACCTTCTTGTATATGAGCACGTTCGATTTCTACACATCGCCAAGGCTCCTTGCCATCACCATCAGTAAATGCAAATATATAACTATGAACAATTGTTGTATTCAGGACAAAAACCTCCCCTTCATTTCGAATGCCAATCATTGGTCTCTGCAAGTCATCCACACTTTGTACCCCAACAGTACCATATCGAGGCAATTTACATCGGATCAACGGAACATCTATCGTTCCATCCACTTGACGGATGGCAATGACAAGGCGAATGCGATTGACTTCTGAATCATTATGGTCGTGATCCGCAGTCGCAACATTAATGCGGATCGCATCATGTTCTGGGTACACGGATACGGTTTTTTTCCCGGATGTGCTGGACGTTCGTTTCTTGTTACAGGAAACAGTGCCAAAAAGCATCAATATGATGCAGCAATACTTGACAAGGAGCGTAATGCTTTCGAGCTTAGGCCCCCTTATGTTTTCAATACCCATAGTCAGCGACCTCGGGAATCGGCACGCCTGCTCCCATAGCATTATGACGGATAAATTGTTCTGCCTTTATCGCCCCAACGATATCATTCTTTCGGGAATGTCCTACCGGATGGTCCCCAGCGAGGTAGTAGACCCTCCACTCTAAACCTGTGGGTACAGCCGATGGAGGATGATTCTCGCATCGGCGGTGGTCATGCGCCATTTGACGGTGCAGGCCTCGGCGTTGCGTTGGGTGTCCCATGCGGATAGTTCTTCACCGAGCCGGGCGACGCTGGCGATGCGGCGGTCCAGACACTGACGTTGCGCGACGCTCAGTTCGATCTCCGCCATGTTCAGCCAACTGCCGTGACGCGGCGTGTGATGCATTCGCAAGCGACGCGCCAGCCGGTGCGCCTCGGCGGCGGGGAACGCTTCGTACAGCGAGGCGATGCCATGCGTGTTGAGATTGTCGCACACCAGCTTCACGCATCGCGCATCGGGATAATCCTCATCGAGCAGACGACGCACTTCCTCCGCCCAGTCGATGCGGGTACGGCTGTCGCGCACACTACTGCGACGCCAACCTCGGATCGGATCGAAGAACAGGAAGATCGCCGCCGTGCCGCGTCTTTCATAGTGATAGTCTTCACGGACCGGCCTTCCAGGGGCCATCGCCAGCGGCTCGCGTTCATCATCCAGAAGCTGCTTGGCCGCCTCGTCCATGCAGATCAAAGGCTCGTCTTCGCTGTGCGTTTGGGTGTAGACGTCAAGGACTTCCTCCATCTGCGCGACGAACCGGGCCGCGTCACGCTCGGGGATGCACCAGCACTGCTTGCGCCACGGCTGTAGTTCGTTTTTTGAAGCGTCTTGCGCGCCGTCTCGGCGCAGATGTGCGTGACGATCCGACGCTTGATCAACTCGTCCGCCAAAAGCTTGAGCGTCCAACGCGTCCGTCCCGCCGGCGGAACGCCGCAGCAGATCGCCACCAGATGCGCTTCGCCCTTGCCATCGAGCTTCGGCGGCGTCGGCGGCGTCAGACGCACCTTGCGATGGATCGCCGGCGCCTCGCCTTCGAGGACGAAGCGTTTGCGCACGCGATCGACCGTGTTGACGTGCATGTGCAGCAGCCGCGCGACGACGCTGCGCGGAAGCCGACCTTCGGGCCGACGCCGATCGCTCAGCAGCAGCACCTGCGCGTGGCGAATCTTCTTCGCCGGCGCGTGCCCGTTGCGCGTGATCGCTTCGAGCCGTTGACGTTGTTCATTGGACAGTTCGACCGGATACTGATGCGGGGTGGAAATCGCCATGATCGGCCTCCTTGCCAGGTACTCCCATCATCGACCCGATCGAACACGCAGCTACAAAACCCATCGGATTAGCGTGGAGGGGCTAGTAGGGTGGGTCAAGCGAAGCGGACCCACCACGATAGACGAATAGATGTTTAATTTTGCAGCCGCGCGTATGCATGTGGATCGTCCATTCATACCAGGCCCGCCTTGCATCAATTTCCCGACGCCCGAGCGATTCGACCGATGCCGTCGTCGCGATCGACGATGATCAAACACCGCACGATCATACGCCTCGCGTGGCGGGTCCGCTTCGCTTGACCCACCCTACCTCGCTGAGCCGCATCGGCATCGAACTTTGACGCCATCCCCAACCAACCCCAAATGGGTCGGCGATATAGAGCGGTTTCACAAATCAAATCGCGTTCCCAACGCGAGCCGCGACCGTGAGGGAGCGGTCAAGGAACGTGATTGGACGCGGGCTTGACCGCTTGCTGACGCGCGC